>JBGVGP010000289.1:0-2714 GCA_045121735.1 Acutalibacteraceae bacterium | reverse complement strand
ACCTTTACTGAAATATTCCTCGGTCTTACTCTTCTTCGTATGCTCGGAATCTTCTCCTCAAGCTTTACGGTTATCATTGCTATTGTAACTGCCATTGTGGATATAATCCCCGTGCTCGGCACAGGTACAATTCTTATCCCCTGGGCAGCCTACAGCCTTATCGTAGGCAACTATCCTCTTGCTATCGGCCTTGCAGTTATCTATGCGGTTATCACTGTTATCCGTCAGATTGTTGAACCGAAGCTCGTGGCAGGTCAGCTTGGTCTTTCACCCGTAGTTACCGTATCTGCCCTTTATCTCGGTCTTAAGATTTTCGGCGTTTTCGGAATGATTATTGCACCTATTATTCTCACAATGCTCAAGGTGCTCAACGACGAGGGCATCATCCATATATGGAAATCCTCAAGGCAGGAGGCCGACGAGGAGCAGCAGCTTCTTCAGAGGGCTGAAGAGAAAGCCGAGTAAGACTAAAAAAATAATTAAGCTCTGTGAATTAATCTTCACAGAGCTTTTGTTTTTTTCTAATCAAAATTGGAGACGAAATCCTTAAAGCTGTCCCTTATGATAAACTTGAATTTCACATCATCGGGTATGCCGTAAAACTGTCTGTAATGGTCTTCCCAGGGAGAGCTGTCAGGGTCACCCGTCCACACATAGGACGAAAGGGGCAGATAATAAATCACTGCTGTTTTAAAACCCTCGTCAGCCTGCTTTTTAACATACTCGCTTCTTGTTTTGTCATAGCTGTGAATAAGGCCGTAAACACCGAGGAAAAACGCAAGTGAAGCAATACACGTGCCGGTAAGGAATGCCCCCAGCCTTTTCCTTGTCTCATCATCCGGCTTAAGCACGTCGGTAAGATAAACAAGCAACGTTACGCTCACCGTTGCAAGCATAAAGCAATGCGGAAAAAAGCATCTCGGTCCCACAGGGTTTACAACCATAAGCGGTGCACCTGACAAAAATATGCAGACATAAACAAACAACGCTTTATTCCTGAGCCTGTCATTTCTGACACCGAGAAAAAGGATAACTCCTGCGCTTGCAAAATAAAGCACCGCCACGGCAAAAAGCACAGCCGTAGTTACAAGAGCATAGCTGCTGCTTTCAAAAACAAGCTCCCAGTCGTCAAAGCGGCCTTTTAAAAGGATAACAAAGACGCTTATATAATTCACCCAAAGAGCCCGAAGACATACTCGGTAGCTTTTTTCACAGCCCTGCCTTTTAAGAGCAAGACAAGCGAGGGCACAAAGAAGACTGAAGGCTGAAACGCCTACAAAATTTTCTGCAAGAAGATTTTCAAAGAAATGTCTGAAGTTTTCCGTCAGCGTATCAAGGATTCCTCTTTCAATAAGGGTTGAACGGTAAAAATCCTCCTGCCTTACTACAAGCCCGTAGGCCGAATTGGAAAACATCAGCACTGCACCTGCAAGGCTTGCTGAAAAATAGAGAATATGCGGTGCGTACACCCTCCTCCAACGTCTGTATGTATCGGCGATTATTACAATTGATATAAGAACATTGAACACGGTCAGGTTTTCCATAAACAGGGCACCGACAAAGCCGAGCAGGACAGCAGCCACACTCGCATAAGGCTTATACTGCGGCGCTTTATTTTCAAAAATGTTCCTTATCAGAATCAAGTAAAGCATAGTGAGCACAGCAGGCGAAACATAATTTGAAAAGCCCGACGTCCAAACCACCGACTGCGTAAACACTCCCCTCGGAACTGTCAGAAGCAATAGCGTACCGAGTGCATAGGGTGCTATACCCTTGCCCGAGGCAAATATTTTCGGAAATACGCTTACGCACACAAGAAAAGCGCTGACCGCAAGGGCACAGATAAGCTTATTTCTTGTAAGCGCCATAACAAGCAGATTTCCTGCATATCTTCCGTTATAATCAGCAAACCAGCTTTCAAGCCTTACAAGGCCTATCTGCGAGCCCCAGCCCCAATCGTCACCCGAATAAGGGAAGAGATAAGCCAGCACTGCAAATAAAGCAAAAAGAGCCAGAGAGAAAATAAGGCTCTGCCGATTGTAATAAAAAGCTCTTTTTTTCACGTCCTGCTCCTTTTGAATGTTTTATTTTTGCGTTCCCGAAGGGAACATATCGTATTACGAAGTAATATACCGTGTCGCAGATATATCGCAAATTCCGAAGGAATTTATATCACTTGTTCTGCTTGCCACGGCAAAGCAGAACAACATCATCATCTGCTATTTTCACCTGCAGATTTATTGTTATTTTTTGCGGTCGTAACAGACGCAATCAGTTTTCTTCTTATAGTGCCACATTTGTTTATAAGACTTCTGTAGGTCTGCTCATCAACAGCATTTATTCTGAACAATATTTCAAACCAATACTCGGTTTCATGTGCCTCTTTTAAAGCTATTTCCATTTTGCTTATAAAATCAGCACTGCTTTGAGCGTACTTTGCTTCATGAGCATTTGCACCTATCGAAGAACAGGAACGAAGTAACTGATTCACAAAAACGGACCTACCTTTGATAGTGTCACATATTGCGGTTACTTCAACGGTAAGCTCTATTGCCAGTTCTTTTATAGTTTTGTTTTGCATAACCCTTCACTCCTTTTGCGATATACTCGCTACGCTCGTGCGATATAACTTCGCTATGCTCGGTTACGATATAGGCTTATAGCCTGCGATATGATATAAATTCTTTTGCGTTCCCGAAGGGAACATACCGTAT
>JBGVGP010000288.1:0-5916 GCA_045121735.1 Acutalibacteraceae bacterium | reverse complement strand
TGGTGTAGATGTTCCCGAAAGCGTTGTAATGGTAATTGAAAATGCCGAACGCTTCGGTCTTTCACAGCTTCATCAGCTACGAGGAAGAGTTGGCAGAGGTAAGGATAAATCCTACTGCATACTTATAAGCGACGCCAAGGGAGACAATGCCCGTTCACGACTTGAAATAATGTGTAAAACGGCTGACGGCTTCAGAATTGCCGATAAGGACCTTGAGCTTCGAGGCCCCGGTGATTTCTTCGGCTCAAGGCAGTCCGGTATACCCAAGCTAAAAATTGCCGACCTTACTGCCAATATGGATATTGTAAGACAAAGCAAGCAGGCAAGTGACGAAATAATTGAAAACGATCCGCTGCTTAAAAGGCCTGAAAATCAAAGGCTTAAGGCTGCGGTGAAGGCCCTTTTCAGTAACAAAAAAGGACTTACTCTTAATTAAAATCAGAAAGGATAAATAAAGATGGAAAAAATAGCTTCATTTACAATTGACCACACAATTCTTCCTAAAGGAATGTATCTTTCACGAGTTGACGCCAACGCGGTGACCTACGATATCCGTACAAGACGCCCCAACGTGGAGGATGTTATGGAAAACGGCGCAATTCATACCCTTGAGCATCTTTTTGCTACCTATGTAAGAAACAGTGCTCACAAGGACAATATCATCTATTTCGGCCCTATGGGCTGCAGAACAGGCTTTTATTTTATCACCACTGATGAGGTAAGCAAGACTGATGCCATTGAGCTTACAAAGGCCGCTATGAAATTCTGCGCAGGCTTTGACGGTGAAATCCCCGGTGTTTCTGCCGAGGAATGCGGTAACTACCGTGACCACAACCTTGAAGGCGCAAAGCAAGAAGCAGCAGCAATGTGCGAGGTCCTCAAGGACTGGGAAGAAAAAATGCTTGAATATCCTACAAAATAAAAGGAGAGCTGTTTTATGATTCACTACATTGAAAACGATTGCCTCAAGGTAGGCGTCAAGGAATTCGGTGCTGAAATTACAAGCATAATTTCAAAAAAGAGTGGTTTCGAGTTCTTGTGGCAGGGTAATCCTGACATCTGGTCAGGTCAATCCCCTATTCTCTTTCCTATAATCGGCAGACTTCTTAATGACAGCTTCACACTCAACGGTAAGGATTACACTCTGCAGAAGCACGGCTTTGCAAGAAAGCTTCCTTGGGCACTCAAATCAAAGGACACTGACAGTATGAGTTTTATCCTCAGCGAAAATGAGGAAACTCTGAAAAGCTATCCCTACTGCTTTGACCTTATCGTCACATTCAGCCTTGAGGGAAACAAGCTTACAGTCAGCCACGACGTTATAAATAAAAACAAGGATGATATGTATTTTTCACTTGGCGCTCACCCCGCATTCAACTGTGAAATCGGAGATACACTTGTTTTTGATGAAGATGAAAATCTTGACACAATTAAAATTGACCTCGTGCATTCTCTCAGATTACCCGATACATATCCTGTATTAAGAAATGAGAAGGTAATCACTGTTACTAAAGATGTTTTCAACGAAGATGCTCTTATATTAAAAGGCGTAAAATCAAAGAATATAACACTCGAAAGTCAGAGTAGCGCAAGAAAAATCAACTTCAACCTCGGCAATGCACCCTATCTCGGCATATGGGCAAAGCCCGGTGCTCCCTATGTTTGCATTGAGCCCTGGTACGGTGTAAACGACTCTAAAGAAAAGAAGGCTGACTTTTCAGAAAAGGACGATATCCAGAAGCTTGAAGCCGATAGCAGCTTCAACTTTACCTGGTCCGCAGAATTCAGTGAATAACATATTACATATAAAAATCCACCCGTCTTAGCCGAGTGTGCGTAAGGACACTCGGCAGTTTTATTCGCCATAAGGCGAGTTTTATTGCTTCGCAGTTTTATTGTGCTTTGCACAGTGTTATTGTCCTTCGGACAGCTTGGTACGAATAAAATAACACTTTTGATTTGTCAAAAATATCACTGCAAATTTTAATTTGCAATATAACTCATACACACCGAAGAATATATTTTCGCTTTGGCGTAATTGTTTTTTTATGTATATAACCCACTATGACACTTTCAAGCCGAAAGTGTCACTTTTTTATACAAAAAAATCGGGAGGCACTTCATTACAAAGTGTCTCCCCATAATTTTTAACTGTCCTTAGCAACCTCGCTCATTTCGGGTGGATTTTTTGTTATGCTTTTTCTGTTATACCTACAGTAATAATTTCAAAAGGCTTATACTCAATTACATCGGTTTCACCGATAACATCCTCAAGGAGGGTAAGAAGCTTAACCTTTTTATCAAGCTTTATTCTGCCTCGTTTTCCGTTCTGTTCTGAAAGACGAACAACAATCATATCTCCTTTTTCACTCATCTTCATAGCCTGAAGATGAAGATTTGCGAATTTGTTTTCATAAGAAAGGTCAGCCCTTGAAAGAGGAACATTGTACTCGAATGCAATTTTATTTATTTCAGCCTTTACAAAATCATCACCGTGAGGGTAAATCATATAGCTGAACTCATGATGACCGAGATCACTTGTAACATCGGGACGGACCGTTGCACGAAGGAGGCTGAGACTCATTGTATTTTCAAGAAGTCCTATGCCGTATTTCGAATCGTTTATAAGAGCTATACCACCGTCGGTTTCAGCCATATCTACCCATTTGTGGTGGCACACCTCAAAACGAGCCTGCTGCCAGGTGGTGTTTCTGTGGGTTTCTCTTTCAACAAAGCCTGCGCTTGTATCGCATATTGCTTTTCTTGTAAGTATATTGCACTCAAACAATGCTTTCGCAAGCACATGTCTTTCATTCCAATCAACAACATTTTCAACCTCAATGCCTCTTGATTGACGGAAAAGCCTTATAATACGCTTCCATGTGCTTTTTTCTGTTGCAAGAGTACAAGCAAAGGATACAACCTCTGAATTCTTTTCAACAAGCTCAAGCGGCGCAACAACCTTTATCTCAACCTCACGGTCAGTATAGTTAGGAAGAATATCCCAGGCATCGTACACGCCCGGATTATCCTTATAAAGAACAAGCTTATTGAAGCTGCCATTTGTCCACTCACGCTCAAGCACGCTGTCATAAAGGCTTTCTATGCTACCGTCAGCGTTAAGTTTAATTTCATAAAAGGGTGTTACAACCTTTTCTCCGAGTGAGATCCATTCACCACTGTAATCTTCCTTTGTAATTTTTCCTGAAGAAAGAGCAGGAAGCTCAGGAATAACCCAATTACCCTTTACACCGTAACGAATACTGTCACCGTTCTCATCGGGCACAAAGGTAAGGTGTGAACGCTTGAAATTAAGAGAATTGAAATATTTATCCCCGTTACCGATAAGCTTATCAAGTCTCTGCTCAATTTCCTCATAATCAGCCATCGCATCACGGTAAACAGGTGTGATATGGCTACCGGGAAGAATATCGTGGAATTGGTTTATGAGAAGCTTTTTATAAATGTCACGGATTTCGTCAAAGGGATACTCTTCACCCTTTAAATGACGGAGTGTCGACTGAATTTCTGCCTCACGAAGCTTATATTCAAGCTGACGGTTATAACGCTTCATTTTTGATTTTGTGGTAAATGTACCACGATGCATCTCAAGATAAAGCTCACCGTCCCATTTGGCAAGATTCTTATTATCCTTAAGATTCTTTTCGAGGAATTCCTGTCCGCCGATGTGCTCTGTTTTAGGCATAACCGAAAGCTTGTTAAAACGGTGCATAATCTCTATCATTTCTTCGGTACAGCCACTGCCACCGTCACCGTAACCGAACATAGACATTGTCTGTCCGCCCTGATTTTTATCCTGATACGCCTCCCAATTTTCCTGAATCTGCGAGGGCATATTCCAAGTTATAAAATGAGTCGGCGGAACACAGGCATAAACCTCACTGCCGTCAATTCCCTTCCAAATAAAATTGTTATGAGGGAATCTGTTGGTATCGTTCCAGGTTGACATTTTGTTTGAAACAAAATAATCGACTCCACTCTTTTTAAGAATCTGAGGCAAAATCCAGCTATTGCCGAATACATCAGGCAGCCAGCAGTTTTTGACTGTCATACCGAATTTTTCACGGAAGTAATGCTGACCGTACATAAACTGACGAATAAGACTTTCTGCACAGGGTATGTTACAGTCAGGCTCAACATACATTGCACCTACAGGCTCAAACTGACCACCTGCAATTTTTTCCTTCAGCTCATCAAAAACATCGGGATAATACTTTTCAAGCATTTCATACGTATAAGCCTGTGTGTGGGTATATTTAAAATCGGGATACCTGTCCATAAGACGAAGCTGAATAAGAATTGTACGCAGATTCTTCTGCACACAGTGTATTCTTCTCCAATAGTAGGCAATATCAAGATGTGAGTGAGCTATGAGTGCTACATCTCCGCTGCCCTTATAATCATCGTTAGCATATATAACTTCATCAACATACTTTTTTGCCCTTGCAACATCTTCTGTTTTAAGCTCATCAAAATCGATAAAATTAAGAGCATTGTTTATCTCACGGTTAAGAAAAGCCCTGTAATCTTCATTAAAAAGCTCACTTTTGGCAATGTCAAGCAGCAATTCAAGGTCATATACCAAATCAAGAACTGTATGATTAATTGTAGCAAGATATGCTCCTTCGAAAATCTGACGGCAGCCTCGAACAGAAAGTGATTCGGGATTACGCTCATCGTCCGGCTTTGAACGGTTATAGCCCTCCATTTCAAAGTGAAGAACATCAGAATCAATATAAGGAGTCAGCAATATTCTGTCACGGTTAGGATCGACACCGCCGACATATTTGCCGTTAACCTTAACAATTATTTCCGCTGCAGTTTTAAGAGAGAACCACAGCTCTTTGCCCTTCAAGCTGTCAGGTATTGTAACATCGGCCTTAAAAAATGCAGTTCCGTCGGGGGTAAAATACATATCACCCTTTCGAAGGTTACGCCAGTCTTCGGGATAATACTCATACTGCATTTCAGCAATCTGACGGGCATCACGCGCCATAAGATTTTCTATTTCATGCTTTTCATCATAAATATATCTCTTAAGCCAGCCGAAGCGTAAATCTGTCCATTCTTCAGGACGCATACTTCTTCTTACAACCTTAATGTGTGCCATTTGTACTCACCTACCTTAATCTTTATCCCAGAAGAAAGGCTTTTTCTTCTTAGCAACAATTTTAACCTTTTCACCCTTATCGCGAAGTATCTCTCCCTCTATCCAGGAAATGCATCGCTCAACAATAAGACACTTTGAGCATTCACCTTGCAACAAAACTGTGAGCACTCCGTTTTCAAGGGATACAAAATCAATTTCTCCCCCGTCTCCTTGAAGCTTTGGTTTTATAATTTCATTAATATAAGACTTCATATTTTACCTCATTTAAACCTGTTGAATCAGGTGATTTTTATATGTATTTACAATAATTCTATATCAAAAATAACAGAGTGTCAACTGAAATTTATATGTAAAAAAAGAAAAGACACCGCTTTTGCGATGTCCTTTTTTGGCAGGGGCTGAAGGGCTCGAACCACTTCGTGGCCCTCTTGCGGTTCCCAAAGTTTCCTTGTGCCTTGGCGCGACACGTAAACTTTGACCGCTACGCCTTTTCACACTCCCTTTTTCGTCCGCAGGACGCGGTCGTGTTCAAAGCCCGACACGCTCCGCGTGCCTCGGGTTCGTTTACAAATCATAACCACCCGTAAAACGGGTGGTTTGCTCTGCCCCTATAAGGGGCTATTACTGACTTAACCCCTAAAAGGGGCACAGAAGGCATAGCAACGCATTACTATCTCAGGCAGCCGCTCACGTGCGGCTGTTTATTTTTGCCTACTTATTCTTGGCACCCGTAAACGGGTCTATATATTCCTTCATTGTTATTTGATCCTTTGAGAAATCTTCCT
>JBGVGP010000287.1:0-2946 GCA_045121735.1 Acutalibacteraceae bacterium | reverse complement strand
TTACAGGGCCGTTTTCTTCAACTGTGCATACGCCGTTCTTTGCAAACTCCCAGGGATACTTGTTGATTTCCTTATAACGAAGCTCCCAGGCGGCATATTCCTTTGCGCCGTTATATTTGTTAAGCTCATATCTTATAGGCTTATTGAGAAGCTCGGTTTCACCGATTGTCTTATCAACAATTGATGAAATATCACCGTTATCGTTAACGGAAACAATATATTTGAAGTTTTCAATTGACTTTGTACCAACGCGAAGACCTGTGTTAAGCTTGCAGGCCTGCTTGCTGTAAAGCACGTCAATTACCTTGTAGCCTGTTGCAGGAACATAAGCGGCAACGGAAATCTTCATTGTGGTTTCGGTTACTCTGTTAACCTGTGCGGGAAGCTCTCTGCCTGCCTTGTCAAATGCTCTTACATATTCATAGCCCTGTGCACGGGGAATTTCAATATCAACACAGGAGAAGCGTGCCTGCTCAACGCTGTTGCCCATAACAACGGCAAAGCCCTTGACCCAGGATGTATCAAGGTTTTTGATAATCTCTGCGCTTGAAGCTTCGTAAACGTTGTTAAGCTGATTTGCACTGAGGATATAATCGTTCCAGGAGCGCTGATATACACGCTGAACTGAAGTACCTGTAATATCGTCGTGGAAGGTATGGGCAATTGTTCTCTTCCAGCCCTTTTCAAGCTCTGTTGAGGGATAATCTGTCTTGCAGAGAGCAGAAGCTGTTACAGCGGCTCTTTCAGCCATATCTGCAAGCTCCTCGTTCTTTCTGTTGCATCTTTTACTGAATGCACGGGAAATATATGAGCCTACACCGTGGTCAGTCATTACAAGCTCATTGTTCCAGGTGGGAAGACGTGAAATATCATCCTCGCTCATCTGTGCCATATCCTCGAAGAATTCTGTAGGAGTTGAGGAAAGAACCTTAATATCGGAAATTTCGTTAAGGTTGAGCTCGCGGCAAACTGTCTTTACGGATTCCTCCTTGGGAGCACCGCCTACGTCGCCGACACCGTGGTAAGCAAAGGTCCAGGGGAAGTTATATTTAGCAATATTGTTGTTAAGCTTATCTGTAAGGTCCTTCTTTTCTCTTACGTGCTTGAAGGTTGTGCAATAGGATCTCGCGTCAACTGAAGCAAATACGGGGTTACCGTCAACACCGTACCAAAGACCGATATCAAAGGGTCTGCCGTAGGCGCCGCCCCAGGTAAGCTTCTGTGTTGAAAAGCCCTTAAGGCCTGCGTGGTGCATTATTGAGGGTAAAGCCCAACCGAAGCCGAAGCAGTCGGGAAGGAAGATATCGTTACTCTTCTTGCCGAAGGTTTTTTCGAAGTACTTGTTACCGTAAAGAATATTACGAAGAAGGCTTTCGGGTGAAGGTACGTTAACGTCACCGTTTTCGTAGGCACTGCCTGTTACATTCCATCTGCCCTGAGCAACGTAATCCTTAAGAATCTCGAACTTTTCGGGATAATATTCCTCAAAAAGCTCATATCTGTAAGAGCCCTCGAAATTGAAACGGTAGTCGGGGTATTTTTCGAAAAGAGCAAAGTTGTCGTCAAGCGTGTTCTTAAGACAAACGTTGATAACATGCTCAAAATCCCAGTTCCATACGGTATCAAGATGGGCTGTTGCAATAGTATAAATTTTCTTGTCTTTAAAGTTCATAAAGCACCTCACAAAAGTTTAGCTTTTCATTGTATTTAAATTATAATATCACATAAAAATCAATATTTCAACAAATTTTATATAATTCACAAGGGGTTATTTTCTTACTGCAACGTTTTCATTTCCAAGCAGCTCCGAAAGCTCTGCGTGAAGCTTTTCGTTAAAGGTGATTTCACCTGCATGCTCGTATTTTTTTGTGTCGGAATAGTAGTAATAAAGGTCGGTTGTACCTGCATTGTATCTGAAAATTGCATCAAGCTTTTCCTTGACGGGACTGTTGCAGGTATCCATTCGCAGGAATACACCCTTGCGCTGTTTTTTCTGTGAATTTTCGTATTTAAGCGTGTTATAAGGGTTGGGCTCAATTGTTTCACAGATAATTGTAGGCTCCTTTTCCTCACGAAGACTGAGTCTGCCCGTGATTACGATAACGTTTCCTGCCTGAAGCTGTGTAACTCTGTCAGCATAAAGCTTTGAAAATACGATGCATTCTATTGAGGCGCTGATATCCTCAACGGTTACAAAGCACATAACGGAGTTGTTTTTTGTTGTTTTCTTTTCAACTCTGGAAATTATACCGTAAATTTTAACCTTACAGTTATCCTTATATCTTGAGCCGAAGGAGCCATCACTTTCAACGATTTCGGATATAACGTCAGCCTTTATTTTCTTTGAAATATCGTTATATTCATCCATAGGATGACCCGATATATAAAGACCCGTTATCTCCTTTTCAAAGTTTAAAAGCTCCTTACGGGGCATTTCTTCAAGCTCAGGTGCCTTAATTTCATTCATATCGGCAAACTGTGAGCCTTCATCGAAGAAGCCTATCTGACCTGCAATATTTCTGTTTTTGTCGGCATCAAGCTCGGCAACGATAACGGGAAGCATATAAAGCATCTGTCTTCTGTTAAGGTCAAGGCCGTCAAGAGCGCCGCATTTGATAAGGCTTTCAACGGCTCGCCTGTTGAATTCCTTTGAATAAACACGCTTGCAGAAGGTGTAGAAGCTTGTGTATTTACCTGCGCCGCGACGTTCATTGATAATTGTACGGATGAATCCCCTGCCGAGGTTTTTAATAGCAAGAAGACCGAAGCGTATAGCGTTATTTTTAACGGTAAAGCCTTCATAGCTGTAGTTTACGCTCGGTGCCAGCACCTTTATGCCAAGGCGTGTACACTCTGAAATATAGGTAGAAACCTTGGTTGAGGAATCGAGCACGCTTGTAAGAGTTGCCGCAAGAAGCTCACAGGGATAATGACACTTAAGCCAGG
>JBGVGP010000286.1:0-3067 GCA_045121735.1 Acutalibacteraceae bacterium | reverse complement strand
AAAAGCGCAATTGCCGCAACAGCTGTTGCTGTGGTATCGCTGAGGCTGTCTTTAGCAACGGCAAGCATAGCCGGAGACTGAATTTTCTTACCGAGCTTTTTGTTGAAAAGATAAAGCCATACCTTACCTAAAATTGAAACTGCAAGAACTGCAACTGCAGGAATTGAAAATTCAACAGGCTCGGGATTTCTGATTTTTTCAATTGAAGATTTAATAAGCTCATAGCCCATAAGCTCAACAAGAAAGCCTACTGCGAGTGCGGCGATATATTCGATTCTGCCGTGACCGAAGGGGTGGTCCTTATCGGGTTTTCTTGCTGCAAGCTTGAATGAAACAAGAGTTACAATGCAGGAGGCAGCGTCAGCAAGGTTGTTGATAGCGTCTGCAGTGATTGATACACTTTTACTGAAAACGCCGATTGCATATTTTGCCGCGGAAAGAATAATATTGATAACAATGCCGACAATACTGCCGAGAAGACCGTATTTCTCTCTTACAACAACATCCTTAACATTGTCGCGGTCTTTTATAAAAAGCTTTACTAATAATTCTGTCATTTTAAGTGTCCTTTATTTTTTAATATTAACATCAATCTGATTAAAGGGAATTGAGATGCCGTTTGCATCAAAGGCGTACTTAACCTGCTCTTGCATCTGATAGTAAACATCCCAATAATCTGTGCCCTTGCACCAAATCTTTGCAACGAGGTTTATGCTGCTTGCTTCGTGTGAGTTTACGAATACCTGAGGCTCGGGATCGCTGAGAACAAGCTCGTTACATTCGGCAACATTTCGTATTACGTTCTTTGCCTTTGCCATATCATCGCCGTAGCTTATTGAATAAACGAGATCAATTCTTCTTATATTTTCGGCAGAATAGTTGATTATGTGGTTTGTTGTAATATGTGAATTCGGGATAATGATGCGCTTATTGTCAACGGTTGTAATTACCGTGTTCATAAAGCGTATATCTGAAACATTACCCTGAACGCCGTTTACTTCAACAAAATCACCGTTTTTGAACGGATGGTTGAGGAGAATCTGTATACCGCTGGCAAATTGTGCAACACTGTCCTGAAGTCCTAAGCTGGCTGCAACACCGGCAGCGCCAAGAGCTGTAACAAGTGAGCCTAAGTTAAAAAACATTGATAATGCCGAAAGGATGAAAATTGCCTTGATAACAACAGAAACGGTTCTTTTTATGAAGTTGTAAACTGAAGGGTCAACATTTTTTGCCTTCATAGCCTTTACAAGAAGCTTTGAAATAAGTCTTGAAAGTAATAATCCCGCAAGAATAAGAACGGCTGCAATTATAAATGCAGGGATTTTATCAATGATTTTGTTTACAAGGTCAAGCTTTTCCCACCAGGTAAGAACCTCTGACGGATCGATAAACTGTCCGTTTTCGTCAAGAAGCATATCTCCTGCATTTCCGTTGAAAAGGCTGCTAGTTGTACTTTCGGCTGCAGAGAGCAGATTAAATTTAATATTCATAATTTAACCTCCGTTCATTTTTTAACATAATATCACATTTACGAATTTTTTTCAATCGGTTGTTATCTAACTTGACAAAAAAATATACGAGGAATATAATTCATTTAGTTTGCAGAAAGGATGAAGATTATTATGTCACTTATAAGCTGTAAAAACATTTATCTCAGCTACGAAAACAATAATGTAATTGAAAATCTCTCCTTTGATGTAAATGCAGGGGATTATCTTTGCATAGTTGGCGAAAACGGCAGCGGCAAAAGCACGCTTGTAAAGGCTATGCTCGGTCTTAAGGAGACAGCCTCAGGGCATCTTCATTTAGGAGACGGACTTAAAAAGGGTGAAATAGGCTACCTTGCACAGCAGACAACGGCACAGAAGGATTTTCCTGCCTCTGTTTATGAGGTCGTTATTTCCGGTTGTCTTGCGGATAAAAGGACCTTGTTTTTCACTAAAAAGCACAGGACCTTAGTAAAAGAAAATATGGAAAAGCTCGATATTTATTCGCTTAAAAATAAATGCTTCCGTGAGCTTTCGGGCGGTCAGCAGCAAAGAGTTCTGCTCGCCAGGGCACTGTGTGCTACTAAAAAGCTTATTTTGCTTGACGAGCCTGTTTCGGCGCTTGACCCTGTAGTTACAAATGAGCTTTATTCAATAATCCGTTCAATTAACCGTGATTACGGCATTACAATTGTAATGGTTTCGCACGATCTTGATGCGGCTGTGAGAAATGCAAGTCACATTCTTCACCTTAATAAAAAAGAATATTTTTACGGAAGTGTTGAAGAATATGTAGAAAGCGATACATACAAAAGCTTTACGGGAGGTGGCGCAAATGCTTGATGCTGTTACACTCCTTTTCAGTCAGAGCTTTTTAACAAGAGCCTTATTTGTAGGCGTGCTCATCTCTCTTTGCAGCGCACTGCTTGGTGTGAGTCTTGTCCTTAAACGCTTTTCAATGATTGGTGACGGACTTTCTCATGTCGGCTTCGGTGCTATGGCGATTGCCTGTGCGGCAAATGTAACGCCGCTGTATTTTTCCTTGCCCATAGTTTTGGTTTCTGCATTTTTGCTTCTTCGTATGAACGAAAGAGGTAAAATCAAGGGCGATGCCGCAATTGCACTCATTTCTACAGGTGCGCTCGCTACGGGTATTATGGTCACCTCGATGACTACCGGTATGAATGTCGATATCTACAACTATATGTTCGGCAGCATTCTTACAATGAGTAATGACGATGTTGTTCTCAGTTCAATAATATCTGTTGTTGTTTCGGTGCTTTTTGTAATTTTTTATAACGAGATTTTTGCCGTTACCTTTGATGAAAGCTTTGCCCGTGCAACAGGCACAAAAACATCGGTCTATAATTTTCTTATAGCAGGTCTTACTGCAGTTACAATTGTAGTAGGAATGCGAATGATGGGCGCATTGCTTATTTCTTCGCTGATTATTTTTCCTGCCGTTACATCAATGCGAGTTTGCAAAAGCTTCAGAAGTGTTGTGATTTCAAGCGCATTGATTTCAATTGTATGCTTCTTATTCGGTTTGATTTTTTCTGTTGAATATGAAGCGCCGA
>JBGVGP010000285.1:0-8422 GCA_045121735.1 Acutalibacteraceae bacterium | reverse complement strand
AGCTGCCTTTACAGCCTCACCGATGGGAGCAAACTTTTCACTTACAAAGGAAATGTCAATGTCAATACCGGGGAACTTTGAGGGCTCCTCGTACTTGATAGCATCTGCTTCAATATCAGCAAGAGTCTTAACGTCAAGCTCTGCATAAACAAGAATACCCTTCTTGTCAACCTTCTTTGAAACTACGGGGTGAATCATACCGATTTCACCGATTTCAACGCCCTTGCAGAAAATCTTGTTGAGGTTTCTGGGATGCTGATAGGAATGCTCAGCAGCTGCTGACTCATAGGAAAGCTCACAGTGCTTGATGTCACCGATAACGGTAGCAAGAATATCACGAAGCTCGAAATAAAGAGCCTGTGCAGTCTTTGTCTTTGAGAAAAGTGTAACTGCAAGCTTCTTCTTCTCGTTGCAAAGGCCGTCTTCCTTGAGGCCTTCAACAACACGGCCTACCTCGAAGATACCGAAATCGGGAGCAAAGCCTGTGTTGATTTTAACCTGGCAAAGCTGTGTAGGAATGATTGACTTACGGATAGTTTCGATATTGGGGTTTGTTGCATTTACAAGCTTGATGTTGTCTTCAATCTCAATACCGAGAGCCTTGCACTCATCGTGGTACATCCATACGTAGGAATGTGCCTCGTGAAGTGAGAAGCGCTTTACAAGGATATCCTTGATTTTATCCTCAACTGTCTTTTCAACGTCGGGACGAACGGGATAAACAGGAGTTTCGGTTGTATGCACGTCAAAATTGTCGTAACCGTAAATTCTTGTAATTTCCTCGATAATGTCAGCCTTGATTGTAACGTCCTTTGTTGCTCTCCATGAGGGAACGTCAACAGTGAATTCGTCATTTTCAAGCTTAACGCCGAAGCCAAGAGATGTAAGTGTCTTAACGATTGTATCGTTGTCGATTTCAATACCTGTGTAACGGTCAACGAATCTCTTATCGAAGCTGAGGGTTACATCGTCATACTTTTCTGCATATTCATCGGTGAGTGAGGAAACAACCTTAACACCGCCGTCGATATCCTGAAGAAGCTTTACAAAACGAGCGATAGCAGGAACTGTCATTTCGGGGTCAAGACACTTTTCGTAACGCTGTGAAGCGTCTGTTCTGTGAGCAAGACGAACAGTTGACTTACGGATTGAAACTGCATTGAAGGTTGCACTTTCAAGGGTAAGCTTTGTTGTATCCTCAACAATTTCGCTGTCAAGACCACCCATGATACCTGCAATAGCAACGGGTGTGTCACCGTTACAGATCATAAGGGTATTTTCGTCGATATCTCTTTCAACACCGTCAAGAGTTGTGAAGGTGAAGGGCTCGTCGAAGCGCTTGATGCGAAGCTTTTCTACCTTACGTGAGTCGAAAGCATGCATAGGCTGACCCATTTCAAGCATAAGGTAGTTTGTAAGGTCAGCAAGAAGGTTGATTCCTCTCATTCCGCAGTAGTAAAGGCGGATTCTCATATTTACAGGGCTTACGTTCTTTGTGATATTCTCAACCTGAAGGCAGGAATAACGCTGACAAAGCTTGTCTTCAATTTTCATATCAAGACCGGGAAGGTCCTTATACTGTGAAAGGTCTACTGTTTCAAGGGGCTTGAGAGGTCTGCCGCAAAGTGCTGCAAATTCTCTTGCAATACCGTAGTGACCCCAGAGGTCGGGACGGTTTGTAAGTGACTTGTTGTCAACCTCGAAAACAATATCCTCGATTTCGTAAACGTCCTTGATGTCAGTACCGTTTGCAATTTCATAGGGAAGGTCCATAATACCGGAGTTATCCTCACTGATACCTACTTCCTTTTCACTGCAGCACATACCGTAGGAGGTGTAGCCTGCAAGAGCACGGGGAGCAATATCAATTTCACCTATTTTTGCACCTACCTTTGCAAAAGCAGTCTTCATACCTACTCTTACATTGGGAGCACCGCAAACTACATCGGTAAGCTGTCCGTCACCTGCATCAACCTTAAGAAGGTGGAGCTTCTTTGATTCGGGGTGGTCTGCAACTTCCTTGATTTCGGCAACAACAATACCGCTGATGTCACTGCCCTTGAAGAAAATTTCGTTTTCAACCTCAGCTGTTGAAAGTGAAAAACGGTGGATAAGATCAAGCTTATCAATGCCTTCAAAATCAACAAAGTCTGAAATCCAGTTCATAGATAAAAACATAACTTAGCTCCTCCTTTCTTATTCGTCGATAAACTGTGTAAGTGTTTTAAGGCTGCCTGAGTTGAGGTCACGGATATCCTTGATGCCGTACTTCATCATTACAAGACGGGTAAGACCGAGACCGAAAGCAAAGCCTGTGTATTCATCGGGATCAATGCCGCCTGCCTTGAGCACCTCGGGATGAATCATACCGCAGGGGCAAAGCTCAAGCCAACCGCTGTGCTTACAGGAGGGACAGCCCTCACCGCCACAGATAAGGCAGCTGATATCAAGCTCAAAGCCGGGTTCAACGAAGGGGAAGAAGCCGGGACGGAGTCTTACCTTGATGTCCTTCTGGAAAACCTCGGAGAGCATTGTTTTCATAAAATAGATAAGGTTTGAAATTGAGATATCCTTATCAACCATAACGCCTTCCATCTGGAAGAAGGTGTTTTCGTGACAGGCGTCAGTTGCCTCGTTACGGAAGCAACGGCCGGGGAAGATAGACTTGATGGGCACACCGTCATTGATGAGCGCATCCTTGTATTTTTTGTAGATAGCATTCTGTGCTGCTGAGGTCTGGCTCTTTAAAAGCTGACCGTTTTCAAGATAGTAGGTATCCTGCATATCTCTTGCGGGGTGGTGCTTGGGAATGTTGAGTGATTCGAAGCACTCGTAGTCGGAAACTACTTCAGCATAATCCTCAACTGTGAAGCCCATTGACTTGAAAATTCTTTCACATTCACGCTGAACAAGAGTGATGGGATGATATGAGCCCTCACCGAGTGCTGCAGGCATTGAAATATCGAATTCGGGCATTGATTCGATTTCCTTGAGAATTTCCTGCTCCTTGAGAAGCTGTGTCTTTTCTGTAAGCTTTTCGGTAAGCTCACCCTTAAGCTCGTTTACCTTCTGACCGAAAGTCTTCTTTTCTTCGTTTGAAAGGTCCTTCATGCCCTTCATAAGCTCGGTTACGGGACCCTTTTTGCCTAAGTATTTAACTCTTATGGCTTCAAGGTCAGCTGAATTTTCTGCCTTGTTAAGCTCGGCAGTAAATTCGTCTCTGACAAGTATGATTTTACTTTCCATTTTAAACCTCCGTATAAATTGAAAAAATAATTTTGAAAACAAAAAAACCGTCTCATTTTACATGAGACGGAAAATAACCGCGGTACCACTCAAATTGCAGAGGTGCTCCCCTGCCGCTTTAATGCACCTTAATGCGATGCCCACATCCTGCTTTTCACAGGAAGCTCGTGAGTCGAATTTCAGCCAAGAGTTTACTGTGACTTTTCACCAGCCGTCACTCTCTTTTAAGTAAATTATCCCTTGCTTACTTAAATCTCAGTCATTGCTTTTCAAAATATCTAAAAGATTATACCCCATAACTTAAAATAAGTCAAGGGGTATTTTTATCACTTTTAAATTATATAACGCTTTTTGCAACGAATACAAAGGCTGCAAGGAGCACTGCGCATACTACAACTGCAACAGCAGTAAGCTTTTTGTCCACTGTACCCTTTTTGCTTATGTAATCCATTCTGAGGTTTGCGGGAACCTTAAGAGCCTCGCGGGCAACATTCTTTATATGGCGCATATAAATGCCGTTGCCGAAAATTGCACTTGCTACAAAGAGAAGAGCAAGCACGGGAACACTGATGAAGCGATGCTCGGGGAAGAAGGTGATTGAATTTATAAGAAGAGCCACAAAGAGAAGAAGCGCAAGGCCCTGCTTATACATTTTACGGTAGATATACCAGAAGCCGTTGAAGAAGAATGCAGGGAAGCTCCAGGAGGGCTTAAGCTTCTTAACCTCCATCTCGTAGAAGTCCTTCATAAACTCATCGCTCTTTTCACCGATGAGCTTGCTTGCACATTCAGCCTCGGTGTTGGGAACATAGAAACGGCTGCCGTTGGGATAAACAACGATATTATTAAGAGCATCAGTTGCTTTGCCGCATTTGGTGCAGTATGCATATTCCTTTTTAAGGGGTGTGCCACAGGAAGAGCATAAGCCTACAAGAGGCTTACGGTTATATTTACAGCCTGCAGTTACACAACCGCCGTTTTTAGCCCAGCAATCCTTATGATAATCCGCCTTACATTCAGGGCAGTATACTCTGTATTGGTCAATGGTAATTTCCTTGCCGCAGCAAGCGCAAATCAGGTTATCCATAACAATATCTCCTAAACATTTTACTTATACATTTTACATTATAATACAAATTATTTCTACTGTCAAGGAATAATGATAAAAAGGAAAAGCACTTCAGACTGCCGATAAAGCCGCAAGAACAATAATGCATTATTCAAGATAAATATTCACAACCTAAAAAGCATATGCATATGATATAATCCGCCGTGACATCGAATCACGACGGATTGTGCATTATTTTGCCCTTTTTTTACCTTCTCGGAGTACCGTTGTACGCCTTCGGGGTAAAGAAAAGGGCAGCTTGCAGTTTTCTCTGCCGTCTGATTCTCAAATAAAAAGGAAAGCACACCGTAAAAACGATGTGCTTATGCGCAATTTACTTTATAAACTGATTACTGCTCGATAGCGTAAACGCTTACCTTCTTGCGATCCTTACCGTAGCGCTCGAACTTAACCTTACCGTCGATAAGAGCGAAGAGAGAGTCGTCTGAACCTCTGCCAACGTTGTTACCGGGATGGATGTGAGTACCGCGCTGCTTAACAAGGATGTTACCTGCGAGAACGAACTGACCGTCTGCGCGCTTAACACCGAGTCTCTTTGATTCTGAGTCACGGCCGTTACGGGTTGAACCCATACCTTTTTTGTGAGCGAATAATTGAATGTTTATCTTAAGCATTTGTTACACCTCCGTATTATTCTTTAAACAGTTTTTCTTTGCAGCAGAGATATTTCCCGTACTGCTGTGCCAGGGCATTCAAATGAAGGGCCATACCTTTGAAAATCGTCTGAACCTCGTCAGATTCTTTTTCGGGGATAAATTTCATATAACCGTCGTCAAGCTCAACCTCAGCATTTACACCGATGATTTCAGTTACTGTGTTTGCAACCATATAGGCTACAGAAGAAACTGCGCTGCAGACAATGTCTGAGCCTTCTTCAGCATAACCGCTGTGTCCGCTTAACTCAAAGCCTTTGATATTATCGCCGCTTTTAAAAAAGATGACCTTAATCATTTAAGCGTTGATTGATGAAATCTCAACCTTAGTGTAGGGCTGTCTGTGACCCATCTTACGCTTAGCGTTCTTCTTGGGCTTGTAAGTCATTACAACAATCTTCTTACCCTTACCGTTCTTAATTGCCTTTGCGCTTACTGTTGCGCCGTCAACGTAGGGAGCACCAACCTTGATGCCATCTTCTGCGCCAACTGCGATAACCTTGTCAAAGGTAACCTCGGAGTCTGCTTCAACGTCAAGCTTTTCGATGAAGAGAACGTCGCCTGCTTCAACCTTATACTGCTTGCCGCCTGTTTCGATAATTGCGTACATAGTTTCTTTCCTTCCTTTATTATGGACTCGCTACTGTGGGGCGGATAAATCACTTTTGGCGTGACAAAACACGCCGCCCGTAATATGCGGTATGAATGAGTATAGCATAAGTGGCAAGGTTTGTCAATAAAAAAATTAAAGTTTTTTGCATTTTTTTACTGCAAAGCCTTTACAATAAATTTAACTGCCGGGTGTCACCAGAGACACCCGGCAAAATGGCTTGCGATGATTATTCAGCAGCTCCTACTTTGCTGCTGATAGCTGCGATAAGACCTGAAATAATATCAAAAATCTTCTTGATTGATTCTTCAAGCATTGCGAAAAATTCGGCCATTGTTGTTACCTCCTAAAATTATTGCACCTATAGTGCGTTTGTTATTCTATATCACTTTTTCCAAATTGTCAATATTTTCCAACAAAAAAACACAACCCATCCGTTACGGACAGGTTGTGCCTTTAAACAATTGTTTAATTACTTAAGTATAAATTATTCAGCCTCGTAGGGGTTGCTGATTCCTACACCGAGAATAGCGCAGATATTGTAGATGCATTCCCAAAGGAGCTTGTACATTGCTTCAAATGCTTCGAAATTCATTTTATTATCCTCCTATTACATATTAATATTTCTTTAATGTGATTATGCGTTCTTCTGCTCTTCCCAGTATGCGAATACTGCCTTGAAGTATGCAACGATTTCTTCGAGAACAGCCTTGATTGTATCCCAGTTCATCGTGACGCCTCCTTTTATTATTTATTTATCAGTACCTACTAATATGCTCTAATTATATATATCAATATAATATTTGTCAATAGTTTATTCAAAGTTTTTTTACAAAATAGTTATCGGTTGAAAAAACAAAAACAAAGGGCTACATCTGACTGTAGCCCTTTGAATTGATTTTAATAGTGAACTGTTCCGCAGTCGCAGCTCTTGTTGATGCCGAAGAGCTTCCAGAAGAATAAGAGAATCTTATAGAACAGCTCGTTGATTGTACCCTTCTTATGGCAGTTACAGCTACATACAAGAGCGCCGTTGTTCTCATAAAGAATACCGCATCTGTCGCATCTGTCATTACCGTCTGCATCAGTATGGCCGTATGCGGGAATTGTTTCGGAATGTTGTACATAACCGCACATTGTGCAGAATTTGTAATCTGTAACACCGTCTAATGTACAGGTAGCAGTCGAACCGTCAACAACCACGAAGGTATGATACTTTTTAACCAGAATAACTGATGTTATTTCTATTATGCCGTTTTTGTCCTCAAAGTCCTTACCGCAGCGTGAGCAGTGATAGTGATTTGCTATACCTTCTGAGTCACAGGTTGCAGCATAGCCTGAATAATAAGTCATTGAGTGACCGAGACGCTTGAGAGTCTGTGTTTCTTCTGCACCGCAATTCTTACATACAACTACTCTATATCCGTTTTCGGTACAGGTAGCAGGCTTTTCTTCAATAACCTCAGATAAGTCGTGAGAAAGCTTTGCTACTACATCTTCATCGATGTATCCGCATGCACATACTCTGTATCTGAGACCGCTGTTATTGCAACCAGCAGGTATGTCAGTAATCCATTCACCGTAGGTATGACCTGTTGCAGTATATATACCGTTAACCGTAAGGTCTGCTGTGACTTCTGCGAAGTCGGTATCCCAGCTGAAGCTGTAATGGTAATCAGCGTCGGGAGCCTTAACTGCTACCTTGGGAGCTGTTGCAGCACTGCCGTAGGTTACCACCTGTGTGGAGATAACCTTACCGTCAACAACAAAACTTACTGTGAAGCTTACGCTTTCACCAAGAGCAGGAATTGTAAGTGTTTCAACCATTGAGCATCCTTCACGAAGACAGGTTCTTGTGCTTTCGCCTGTGCTGTTCGCTGTGGGAGCCTTGCTTACTGTCCAGGCTGTCCAATCATGGCCGAGAGCGTCGATAGGCTCTGTTTTTGTTGCAGTACAGCCTTCAACAGTACACTTGTATGTCTTTTCACCCTTTGTGGTGCAGGTTGCAGGTGTTGTTTCAGTACCGTCGTCCCATGTATGCTCGGTCTTAATGAGAGTTTCCTCTGACAGCTTATTCTGACAAAGCTTACACTTTGTTACAACTGAGCCTTCCTTATAACAGGTTGCATTTGTTACTTTTGTTTCATACTGATGTGCATTTTCATTTGTGGAAAGCTCAACACTCTTATCACTGCCGCAACGTGAGCATTCGTATGCAATGCTGCCCTTTGTGCTGCAGGTTGAGGAAGTTACTTCACCCTGTACCCAATCGCAGCCGAGCATGTCAATCTTCTGCTCTGAAAGAACCGTAGTGCAGGTTGAGCAGTACATTTTTGCAAAGCCGTCCTTTGAGCAGGTTGCTGCTTTATATTCAAAGGCTTCTGTGTGACCTGTTGCAGGGATTGTCACCTTGGATGTAAGTCCGCAGTTATGATCTGTTGAACAGGCATAAACTATATAACCGTCTTCAGTACATGTAGCATCACGCTTATCTGTTGTTTCATCATTAAAGTTATGCTCACCTGTTGCAGGAATGATTTCAAATTCTACCTGACCGCAGGTATTACAGGTTCTGGTTTTGTAGCCGAGAGATGTGTTTGTTGCTTCTACAATAGTCCATGCAGACCATGCATTATGTGTTGCTGACTTTTCACCGTCAAATACGGTGTAAGAATCAGTACAGCGTGAGCACTTATATGTCTTTGTTGCAGGAGTCTTGCAGGTTGCTGTTGTTGCAGCCTGTTTTTCCTCAACATAGTTATGACCGAGTGCAGGCATCTCAAC
>JBGVGP010000284.1:0-2387 GCA_045121735.1 Acutalibacteraceae bacterium | reverse complement strand
AGCAGTTTACAATAAAACTCAAAGCACATATAACAAGGAGGGCGTAAGCATCTGCTTCGTTTCAGCTCCGACTAAGGTAAGCGTCAAGTTTGTAAGCAAAACAAGCAGTAAGATTACCTGGGCAGGCAATAAGAGTGCTACCTCCTACAACGTATACAGAAGGCACGAGGACAGCACCGAATGGACGAAGCTTGCCTCCACCGCAAAAACCTCCTATACGGACAAAAAGGTAAAAAAGGGTGAGATTTACTACTATTTTGTAAGAGCCTACATAAATAAAAACCGGAGCGCAGCAAGCACCTTTGTCCGTTCTTCAACGGTTAACCCCGACGGAAAGCTTGTTGCCCTGACCTACGATGACGGACCGAGCAATGTAATTACTCCTCGCATTCTCGACACCCTTGAAAAATATTCGGCAAGAGCGACCTTCTTCGTTCTCGGCTCAAGAATTGACGAATGCTATAAGCCTATGCAAAGAGCTGTCAAGCTCGGCTGTGAAATAGGCAACCACACCTACGGTCACATAAAACTTCCCTCTAATAAAAAGAAAAAGATTGTTTCGGAAATAAGCAAAACAAACAAGCTTGTAGAAAAATATACCGGCGTTACACCCGTGCTTGCCAGAGCACCCGGCGGCTCAACCGACAGCGCCAGCCGAAAGACTGTTAATATGCCCTTTATTTATTGGTCAATCGATACCCGAGATTGGGAAACAATGAACACCAAGGCTATTGTTGCACACGTAAAAAACGAGGTGCGTGACGGCTCAATTATCCTTATGCATGACGTTTACGACGCAACTGCAGAAGCCACCGAAATAATTGTCCCCTGGCTTATAAAGCAGGGCTATCAGCTTGTAACCGTATCCGAGCTTATGCAGGCAAGAAACATAAAGCTCCAGAAGGGCGTTACCTACTATAACGCCTACAAATAAAAAAACAAATACAGCAAATCACCGTCAGAACAAAAATCTGACGGTGATTTTTTTGTATAGTAATAAAAGCGGCACAAAAAAGCACCCTTCAGCGAAGGGTGCTTAATTTATGATTTATTTTGTGTAATCAAGAAGAGGTCCGATTGTTGAGTACATATCATAGCAGCATACGTACTTAACATTGAAGAAGCTGTAAAGAATATTGAAGATTCTTACAATAATGGGCTGAAGAAGTGAGTTGTGGTGAATACAGCCGCAATGCTTCTCATATTCGGGGTTAAGCTCCATTTTAACGAGGCACTTGTTGATGTTTCCTTCTGCATCATCACCGCCGGAAATCTTATAAAGGTCTGAGATTGTAGCAGTACCAACGTACTTGCCGTCATATGTAGCAACGGTTACTGTAAAGGGGTTGCGGTATGCAAGACGGCATCTGAACTTACCGTATGCATCAGTGAAACCGCTTGCTGCAAGCTGATTGTCTCTGTCTACAACGTGAACATCTGCCTCACCCTTATAGTAAGCTGTGTCCTCACCGTCAGGAAGATCCATTTCAATATCTACAACGTAGGTCTGAAGAGTACGTGTGAAAACGGGAACAAGACGGATTACCTTTTTAGGCTCAAGATCAGGCTCACCCTTGGCTACAAGACCCTTGGGAAGAGGCTCATCAAGATAAACTGTTTTGCCGTCTTCATCAACTACATTAATAACGTCGGATGAAGCAATCTTATCGAAGCCGTGGAAAACAACATCACCGTACTTATCAACGGTAACAATCTTGCTGCCTGCGGAATCATCACCGCAAAGAACCTGCCAGCCTGCCCATGCATAACGGTATTCACTGTCGCTATCCTTATCAATGCTCACAAGGCTGAATTTAAGAAGCTCCTCGTAAATATCACCTTTGTGTGCAAAGAAGTTTTCTTCAAGGTGTATACCCTCGAAAACAGCCTTTTTGCCGTCGGCAGTTTCAAGAATCGTTGTGCCCTTTTCATCGTAGAACTCAATAACAAAGTTCTTGGCAACGGGCTTGTAGGTGGGATAATAATTAATATCACCGTAAACGGGAATTGACTCAATTTCGTCAATCGTGATGCCCTGAGTCTGGTTGATAAGAGGTGACCAGCCGTTGAACTGATAATAGTTCTTAAGATCCTCAGCCTTGGGAGGAGCTGCGTAAGGAATACCGTCAGGATCGCTGTATTTTGCAAACTCACCGTGGTTTACCTTCTGACTGTTTGTAAGGGGGTAAACATCAAAGTCAAAGAAAACTACATCATAGCGTACATTGACACCCTGAAAAACAGGATAAAGCACTATGTCGGGACCATCTTTGAAGGTTGATGTAAGAGTATCAAGATTCAGGCAATTTTCACCGGAAAGGTTTTTATTCGGTTCTGCTTCAAGTTTATCACTGGTTGACCAACCGATGCACTTGTACTCACCGTAG
>JBGVGP010000283.1:0-4584 GCA_045121735.1 Acutalibacteraceae bacterium | reverse complement strand
CTCAGGGACAGAAGAAGATTATCCTTCTTGAAAACGATTTACCGGATAATTATTAATCGAAAGGTGTTTTTCTTATGAAGATAAAAGTAGGCGTACTCTTCGGCGGTAAGACCGTTGAGCACGAAATTTCAGTAATTTCAGCTATTCAGGCTATGGGTTACCTCAACAGAGAAAAGTATGACGTAATCCCCATTTACATAACTAAAAATAACGAGTTCTATGTCGGTGAAAGCATAGGCGATATCAAGGCTTATACAGACCTTCCTGCACTTCTTAAGGCAAGTCAGCGTATCATTATGGTTAATGAGGGCGGTAAGACTCAGCTTATCAGATATCCCCAGAAGATGTTCAAAAAGCCTCTTTATGACTATATCGACATTGCCTTTCCCGTTGTACACGGCACAAACGTTGAGGACGGTACCCTTCAGGGCTACCTCAAGATGTTCAATATTCCCTATGTAGGCTGTGACGTTCTTTCGTCTGCAGTAGGTATGGATAAGTATGTGATGAAGACCGTGCTTAAGGATAACGGTATTCCCGTGCTTGACTGTAAGTGCTACACTGCAAACCTTTACGACGATGACAGTGAGGCAGTTGTCAATGAAATTGAAAAGGCAATCGGCTATCCCGTTATTGTAAAGCCTGTTAACCTTGGCTCATCAATCGGTATTTCAAAGGCTGAAAACAGAAGTGAGCTTTTTGATTCACTTGATACTGCCTTCCACTATGCAACAAAGGTGCTTGTAGAAACTGCAGTGCAGAATCTTAAGGAAATCAACTGCTCCGTTCTCGGCGATTATGAGAATGCTGACGCTTCAGAGTGTGAGGAGCCTGTTTCTTCAGATAAGATTCTTACCTTTGCCGAAAAGTATATCGGTGACGGCTCTTCCAAGGGCGCTAAAGGCGGTGTTAAGGGTGGCGTAAAGAGCTCTCCCTCAGGCAGTAAGGGTATGGCTACTCTTAAAAGAAAAATCCCTGCCGATATCACAGATGCACAGAGAAAAGAAATCCGTGAAATGGCAGTGAAGGCATTCAAGTGCCTTGGCTGTAACGGTGTTTCCCGTATCGACTTTATGATGGATACCGCAACAGGCAACATCTGGCTTAACGAAATCAATACTATTCCCGGCTCACTTTCCTTCTATCTCTGGGAGCCTCTGGGTGTCAGCTATCCTGAGCTTCTTGACAGAATGCTTACCCTTGCTCTCAAGCGTGAGCGTGAGGAAAGCTCAATCACATATTCCTTTGACTCAAACGTGCTTCAGGGTGTAAACCTCGGCGGAGGTACAAAGGGTGCAAAGGGCACAAAGGTCTGATAAGTAGTCAGTAGTTAGTAGTCAGTAGTCTCGCGCGAGTTTATTCGTGCGTGACTTTTTACGTCTGCCCGCACGAATTTAAAGACCACCCGAAAAGGACTCCTTTCCTTACTACTCACTACTTACTACTCACTACTCACTACTTACTACTCACTACTTACTACTCATTACTTACTACTTACTACTTACTACTCATTACTGTCTACTTTTCTATTGACTTGCCCTTACCTTTGTTGTATACTTACCTTTATAGAAAGAAAACGGAGGATAAAATATGGCTTACTTATCAGATATCGAGATAGCACAGCAGTGCAAAATGCAGCACATTACCGAAATTGCCAAAAAAGCAGAGGTAGACCTCAAATATATTGAGCAGTACGGTAATTACAAGGCTAAAATTGACCTGTCACTTATCAATGACAGTAAGGATAAAAAGGATGCAAAGCTTATCCTCGTTACTGCTATTACACCTACAGCTGCAGGTGAAGGCAAAACAACTACCACAATCGGTCTTGCAGACGGTATGAGCCGTATAGGTAAAAAGGTTGCAGTTGCTCTTCGTGAGCCCTCTCTCGGCCCCGTTTTCGGCGTTAAGGGCGGTGCAGCAGGCGGCGGTTACGCCCAGGTTGTTCCTATGGAGGATATCAACCTTCACTTCACAGGTGACTTCCACGCAATTACAAGTGCAAACAATCTTCTTGCCGCAATGCTTGATAACCATATTCAGCAGGGTAACAGCCTCGGTATTGACGTAAGAAGAATTACCTGGAAGCGTTGCCTTGATATGAATGACAGACAGCTTCGTTTTATTACTGACGGTCTTGGCGGAAGAATCAACGGTACTCCCCGTGAGGACGGCTTTGATATCACTGTTGCAAGTGAGGTTATGGCAATTCTCTGCCTTGCTTCATCAATTACAGACCTTAAGGAAAGACTTTCAAAAATCATTGTAGGCTATAATTACAAGGATGAGCCTGTTACCTGCGGTCAGCTTAATGCACACGGCGCAATGACAGCTCTTTTAAAGGATGCGCTCAAGCCTAATCTCGTGCAGACCCTTGAAGGTACACCTGCTTTTGTTCACGGTGGTCCCTTTGCTAATATTGCTCACGGCTGTAACTCCGTAATTGCAACAAAAACTGCTATGAAAATGGCTGACTACGCTATTACAGAAGCAGGCTTCGGCGCTGACCTCGGTGCTGAAAAGTTCCTTGATATCAAGTGCCGTATGGCAGGTCTTAAGCCCGATGCAGTTGTTATGGTTGCAACTATCCGTGCTCTTAAAATGCACGGCGGTCTTGCCAAGACAGAGCTTGCAGAGGAAAACCTTGAAGCGCTCGAAAAGGGTATTCCTAACCTTCTTCGTCACGTTTCAAACATCAAGAATGTTTATAAGCTTCCCTGTGTTGTTGCAGTTAACCGCTTCCCCACAGATACCGATAAGGAAGTTGACTTTATAATCGAAAAGTGCAAGGAGCTCGGCGTAAACGTTTGCCTTTCAACCGTATGGGCAGAAGGCGGCAAGGGCGGCGAGGAGCTTGCAAAAGAGGTTGTACGCCTTTGTGAGCAGGAGGACAGCACAAACTTCACCTTCTCTTACAACGAAGAGGATACAATTGAACAGAAGCTTCGTGATATAGTTCAGAAGGTTTACGGTGGTAAGGATGTTGTAATTCTTCCCTCAGCACAAAAGCAGATTAAAAAGCTTCAGGAAATCGGCTGTGACAAGCTTCCCGTTTGTGTTGCAAAAACACAGTACAGCTTCTCCGATGATCCTACAAAGCTCGGAGCTCCCGAGGACTTCACCGTTACTGTAAGAAACATCAAGGTTTCAGCAGGTGCAGGCTTTATAGTTGCTCTCACCGGTGATATTATGACAATGCCCGGTCTTCCCAGGGTTCCCGCAGCAGAGCGTATTGATGTAGATGCAGACGGCGTAATCAGCGGCCTTTTCTGATCAGGCTTCGGATAAAGGAAAAGGAACAGCAATTGAAGTGATTAAAATTTAATTGTTGTAAAAAAATAATTATATAAAGCAACACAAAAGAGGCAGAAGCGTTGAGCTTCAGCCTCTTTTTTCAATTGCTTCGTGCTTTTTTCACCCTCTCGGAGTACCGTTGTACACCTTCGGGGTGAAGAAAAGCCCGTCCTTCACCCTTCTCCAAAGCCTGATGGGCTTCGGATAAAGGCAAAGGAACAGCAATTGAAATAGTAATTGATTAATTGTTGTAAAAAAATAATTATATAAAGAAACACAAAAGAGGCAGAAGCGTTGAGCTTCAGCCTCTTTTTTCAATTGCTTCGTGCTTTTTTCACCCTCTCGGAGTACCGTTGTACACCTTCGGGGTGAAGAAAATCCCGTCCTTCACCCTTCTCCAAAGCCTGACAGACCTCGTATAAGGGCAAATTTACTTGTGTGCGGTATAAAAAATAACCCCGCGGTTTTAACCGCGGGGTATCTTTATGCTTTTAGCCGTTTACCTTTTCAACAAGTGCCTTAACAAAATCGATGAATGACTTGAGAAAAGCAGCGATGTCGCTCCAATATGTTTCTACAAATTCAAAAAACATGTTATCCATTTCATAAACCTCCTGAATATTTTGTGACTTTATTTTAATATATTTTTAACGGCTTGTCAATAGGAATTGGCGACAGGTCGGTTTTCTTTGAATTTATGCTGCTTTACAAGATAAATTATTATCAGTGGTATATCGGCGAGAAGCCAGGCGGCAGGCCCTGCATAGCATATAGCGTCAAAGCCGATTACAGGCGTCAGCACAAAGGCTACAAGCAGTCTTCCGAAGAATTCACCGACACCTGCAACGGAGTTGGCAAAGGTGTAGCCGAGTCCCTGCAGGGTATTACGCATAACAAAGAGCACGGCAACAAGGCTGTAGCACTGCGCAATGGCAAGTATGTATCTTTCGGCAGCCGCCATGATTTCGGGGTTATACTCGTCCATAAAGAGCTTTACAACGGGCTGTGCGATAAGGTAGAGGGTAATGCTCATAAAAACAGAAACAGCTAAATCAAGCAGGAATATCTTTTTAACGCTTTCGCGTATTCTTCTGTAATTACCTGCGCCGTAGTTCTGGCCTACAAAGGTCTGTGTGGCAACACCGAGGCCTGACATAGGAATATTTGTAAGACCTTCAACTCTGCCGGCAGCAGTAAAGCCTGCTATTACGCTTGTGCCGAAGGAGTTTACAACACTCTGCAGACACATTGAGCCTATTGAGGTCATAGTAAACTGCAGTGAAACGGGTA
>JBGVGP010000282.1:0-4329 GCA_045121735.1 Acutalibacteraceae bacterium | reverse complement strand
TGTACATGGTCAAGCTTATCAACTCTTTTGCCGTTCTGCTTTACAACTCTTGCAGGCGAGCCGACTGCAGTTGAATTTTCAGGTATTGCCGAAAGAACAACGGAGCCTGCAGCAACATTTGAATTGTCACCGATTTTAAAGGGACCTAACACCTTTGCACCTGCACCGACAAGCACGTTGTTACCAAGTGTCGGATGACGCTTACCGTGATCCTTACCTGTACCGCCAAGGGTAACACCCTGATAAATTGTACAGTCATCACCTATTATTGCCGTCTCACCGATAACAACACCTGTTCCGTGGTCAATGAAAAAGCGTCTGCCGATCTGTGCTCCGGGGTGAATTTCAATGTTAGTCTTTTTTACTGCATGCTGTGAAATTGCACGGGCAAGAAAATAAAGCTTATGATTATAGCACCAATGCGCTCTTCTGTAAGCCCTGACGGCCTTATAGCCCGGATAAAGCAGCATTATTTCAAGGTTGCTTCTTGCGGCAGGGTCGCGGTCCTTGACGCATTGAAGGTCTTCCTTTAATCTGTCAAACATATTCTATCACCTAAATATAAAAAAATAAACCTCTGCACCGAAAAAACTTCGGACAGAGGCGTAAAAACGCGGTTCCACTCTGACTTATAACTCAAAGCTACATTATAATAGCCTTACCGTTAACGCCGGCTTACGCCCTCGGATACTTCAGTTCCCCTCGGGTGCTGACGGGTGCATTTCATCACTTCTTCAACGGAACACTTCCACCTTACAGTTCCTCTCTTGGATGAAGGGGTATGTGATTACTTCTCCCTTTAAACGCATTTGGATATTTGTTTAGTATATTATACACAGTGACAGCAATTTTGTCAACAGGTTTTTATTTGTTATTCTTTTACAGAATATCAATACAGCCGATATATTCAAAACCTTTTTCTTTCTCATTTCTTAGAATATCCAGAAGATTAACACCGTTGGAAAAGCAAGCATAAAGAGAAGAAAAATCATTAAACAGATATACCTTTTCTTCACAAGGCTTAAAACCACTTTTAATGATATGTTCAACAGGAACAATTCCGTAGCTTTTTCTCAACAGAGGACTCAACACATCATACATATCAAATCTTTTTGGAAATGTATAAGCTTCAGGAGTTGTGTGACTGTTGAAATACATACCATGATTCAAATGTTCTGTATAAGCAGAGCTTATAAGCTCTGCTTTAACATGTGAATTATTTTCAAATAAATATTCAGATAAATAGCCACCCCAAGGATAAGTACGGTAACAAGAAAAAGCCTCGTCACTTTCAAGAAGCTCGCTGTAACAGTATTCGTACAGTAATTCACCCATACCAAAGCCGTCAAAGTCAATATAAGCCGCAAACAAATCAAATTTTTCGGATATTTCTTTTATAAAACTATGATAAAGCTTTGTAATTTCAGAATAATTATATCCCAAAGAATAACAGCTGACGCTTATGATACATTCAAAAGAACCGTCTTCATCCCAGCTCAATCTTTTAAAGCTCAATGAAAAATCATCTACGGGGTTTGTTGTGCATACAAAAGAGTTGGTGTCAAGCAGATAATCCTTCAAAGCTTGCTCATCAGCCTTAAAAACCGGTCGGGATAGTGAAGCTTCAAGAAGCTCATTTCTTAATTTTTTATCAGGCAATATCATACCTGAAACAGTGTAAGATACACCAATGTTATCTGCCGAAACAGATAGATTTTTGGGGAATTTCTGACCTTCGTTTGTGCCGTTAGACACAAAATAACAATCATCACTTACAAGATTTTTATTTGCAAAGTCAATGGCTCTGTCAATAATCTGCTGTGCCTTTTCAGCAGAACAATTATTAAAATCAAGTGCAAGAATAAATGAGCTGTCGTGTCCGTCATCTGCATTTTTCAAATAATTACCACGCAAATTCATAACAAAAACCTACTTCCGGACTTATTCTACAACCTCACCAACAAGGTCACAGTCATCAACACCGAGAATTTTAATCTTAACAAACTGTCCCTCGGCAAGCTCATCTTCTGTGGAAATAATTACGCTTGAATCAATTTCGGGTGCGTCCATATAGGTTCTGCCCATATAAAGCATATTATCCTCGTCAAAGCCGTCAACAATAGCCGTCATAACAGTACCTACTCTGCTTTCCTGCTTATCAGAGAAAATCTCATACTGCTGCTGCATAATAATCTCACTTCTGTGAGCTTTGATTTCATCATCAAGCTGATTATCCATTTTAGCAGCAAATGTGCCCTCCTCAGGAGAATAGGCAAAGCAACCGAGACGGTCAAACCTTACGTTATTGATAAAACGTGAAAGAGTTTCAAAATTTTCTTCAGTTTCACCGGGGAAGCCTGTAATAAAGGTTGTACGGATTACTACATCGGGAATTTTTGCACGAAGCTTGCCGATAAGTTCCGTGAGACTTTCCTCATCACCTGTTCTGTTCATACGCTTGAGCACATCACCGTCAGCATGCTGCAAGGGTAAATCGATATAGTTGCAGATTTTATCCTCACTTGCCATTACATCAATAAGCTCATCGGTAAGGCATTCGGGATAACAGTAAAGAATTCTTATCCACTCAATACCGTCAATTCTGCAAAGCTCTTTAAGAAGATAGGGAAGCTTTAACTCACCGTAAAGGTCAATGCCGTAACGGGTTGTGTCCTGTGCAACAACAATTATTTCCTTTATGCCGTTTGCAGCAAGGCTTTTTGCCTCTTCAATAATATTTTCCATTTCACGGCTTCTGAATTTTCCGCGGATAGAGGGAATAGCACAGTAGGTGCAGCAATTTGAGCAGCCCTCTGCAATTTTAAGGTAAGCATAGTGAGACGGAGTTGAAAGAATTCTGTCACCCTCAAGAGGCATACAGTACTTTGAGGGGAATTCTGCAACGGTGTTACCGTCAAGGGCCTTTTGACATATTTCAGCAATATCACCGTTTGCTCCGATACCGACTACAGCGTCAACCTCAGGAATTTCAAGCTGTATCTCCCGCTGATAACGCTCAGCAAGACAGCCTGTTACAACAACAGCTTTTATTATACCCTCTTCCTTAAGCGAAACAGCATAAAGAATGTTATCAATAGCCTCTTTTTTTGCATCATCAATAAAGCCACAGGTATTTATAATAACCAGGTCTGCCTCTTCAACATCACCGACGATTCCAAAGCCGCCTTCTACAAGCCGTGAAAGCAGCATTTCTCCGTCAACCTGATTTTTAGGACAACCCAGACCTATCATAGCAATTTTATTCATCGTATACCTCACACTCAATTTCTTCATCAATGCTTTTAAGCGCATCACGGATTTCACCAAAGGAATATCCGAGTCTCATCAGTGCATTAACCACCTTTTGCCTGCCTTTTTCATCGGATAATCTGCTCAGATATTTCCTTTTAATTATATCACTTAATGCGTCATTGTCAAAGGAAATTTCATCTAATACGGTATTTATTGTATCACGGTCAATGCCTTTAAGGTAAAGCTCCTGCTCAACACGTCTTTTACCGTAGCTCTTAAGACGTATCAGTTCATTAGCATATAAACGGCAGAAGCGTTCATCATCAACATATCCGCTTGCGGCAAGCTTGTCAACTGCAGCCTCTGCACCGTTGGCAAAGCCTTTTTTTCTCAGCTTTTCAACAAACTCCTTCTTACTGTGGTCACGCCTTGAAAGCAATGAAACGGCACAGTTATAAGCCCTTCTGATATTAACTGTCTCTTCGAGCACAGCAAATTCCTCTTCACTTATTTCCTGTCCGTCTTTTAAATATAAAGAGGCAAAATACATCTCATCGACGGTGAGAGTATACTCACCGTCGATGCTTATGTGTATTTTATCGCCTTTTCCTTTTTTATATGTCAGCTTCATTATTCATCATCAACCGCAATATCAATTCTTGCTCTTAAGCTGCTGGGAGCCCTTTTAGGAGCAACGATTTTTGCTTCCTTAGGTGCTTCAGCTTCCTTTTCAACTGCTTCACCGGACATGATTTTACGGATTTTCTCTTCAACCTCAGCAGCAAGACCTTTTTCTCTTTCAAAAAGCTGCTTAACGTTATCTCTGCCCTGACCGAGACGTGTTTCACCGTAAGAGAACCATGCGCCGCTTTTGTTGATAACCTCAAACTTAACACCGAGGTCAACAATTTCACCCACACGGGAAATACCTTTACCGTACATAATATCGAATTCAGCCTCTTTAAACGGAGGTGAAACCTTATTTTTTACTATTTTCGCTCTGGTCCTTGCGCCGATAAACTCATTGCCTGCTGCTTTGAGCTGTTCAATTTTTCTAACATCAATTCTGATTGAAGA
>JBGVGP010000281.1:0-2596 GCA_045121735.1 Acutalibacteraceae bacterium | reverse complement strand
CTACGGTGCAGGCTCACTCGGTACAGTGCTTGGCGCCTTCATCACAAAAAACGGCGGAGAGGTTGAGCTTGTAAACCGCAATAAGGCTCACGTTGCCGCACTTAACGAAAAGGGTGCAAAAATTACAGGTACAGTTGAAATGACTGTACCCGTAAAGGCTATCACACCCGATGAAATGTCAGGTGAGTATGACGTTATCATTCTTCTTACCAAGCAGCTTTTCAATAAGGACGTTGTAACCTTCCTTAAGCCCTTCCTCTCAGAAAAGGGTGTTATCGTAACTCTTCAGAACGGTATTCCCGAGCCCGGCATTGCCGAAATTATCGGTGAGGACCACACAATGGGCTGTGCAGTTGAATGGGGCGCAGCACTTGTTGAGCCCGGCGTTTGCGAGCTTACAAGCGAAAAGGACAGCCTTTCCTTCCATATGGGCAAGATGAAGGGTATTACCGACGAGCAGTTCAATACCGTTAAAAAGCTTCTTGAATATATGTGTCCCGTTCATGAGGAAACAAACCTTATGGGTGCACGCTGGTCAAAGCTTCTTATCAACGCTACCTTCTCAGGCCTCGGAACAGTTGTAGGCGGTGTCTTCGGTGATGTTTCAGAGGATAAGGCAGCACAGAAGGTTGCAATCCGTTGTATGAAGGAGTGCATTGACGTAGGTCACGCATCAGGCACAGAATTTGCTCCTGTTCAGGGTAAGAACATTGTAGGTCTGTTCTACTATAAGGGTGCTCTCAAGCGTGCGTTCGGAACTCTTCTTCTTCCCGTTGCAATGAAAAAGCACAGACTTATTGAGCCCTCAATGCTTCAGGATCTCAAAAAAGGTAAGCCCTGTGAGGTTGATGCAATCAACGGCGTTGTATGTGACTTCGGCAGAAAGTACGGTGTGCCCACACCTATCAATGACCGTATTGTTGAAATCATCAAGAAAATTCAGGACGGCAAGCTTAAGGCTGAAAAGGCAAACATCAGATATTTTGATGAGCTTCTGTAATTAAAAAAACAGCAGGTATTTTTACTGTGAGTGAAAATACCTGCTTTAGCTTTTTATGAATTGATTTTTTCTTTAAGTTCTACAAAGGCATCGTACTGCGCATTAAGCACACGCAGTGCCTCAAGTCTTTCGTCAAGCTCCCTTTGAAGAGTAAAGGCTTCGGTTTCGGCACTGTTTATGCGGTCACTTATTTCCTTGGCTCTTTGTGCCGCCGTACCGATGTCCTCAATAAGGTTTTCCTTTTGCTTTTTTACAAGCTTTTTTGAAATCCGGAAGCTGATTACGGTTGAAATACCTGTAACAGGCATACCGGGAATTATCTTTGTAAAAATAACACGAAGCACGGTTTTAAAGGTGACTCCTGCAAGGGAAAGATATTCACTTACTGAAAAGAAAATTGCCATAATACAGAAAGCGGCAACACCTAAAGCAACAAGCAGAGAATAGTCGAAAACTCTTTTGCCTCGGTTATCCTTTATGTATCTGTCATAGTCATCCTTTTCCATAACGGCGGTGCTGTTCTGATATTGCCTGTCGTTTATTTCCTGCTCCTTTTCCTTTGCGGCAAGGTAAAGCTCGTTATAGCGTGAATCGTAAAAATTCTCAATTCGCTGTGAGCAGTAGTCTGCCTTTTCGGCTGAATCCTCGAAGCCGCCACAGGCACGCAAGAGTGAGTAGGCTTCAGTAAGCTCTGCCATATCGGTGCTGTTAATAAGCGACATTGCTCTTCCATAGGAAAGAGCCTTTTTTCTTTCATCGGCACTTTTTATTATGGCAAGATTGATGCTTTCAACCTCACGCTTGAGCTCTTCACTGCCAAAACGCATAATTTTTGCGTAAGCAGGCAAAGCGTCTATCGGTGAGTCGAGGCTTGTAAGCTCGTCCTTGCTTCTGAGCTTGAGTGAAGCAAGCAGCTTGTAAAAATAAGCCTCACCGTTTTCAACGTTCATGTCAAGCACTCTTTCACAGTATTCGTCAGCGCGTTCAAATTCACCGTCTTCAAGGAATACCGCAACTCTTTTAAGCAGAGAAGCCTCTGTAACACTTACCTCGGGTGTATGGTTAACGTTAATCATTTCTGTCCTCTTGTCATTTTACAGATTTGCAAGCCATTCGTGCTCTTTTGCATAAAATCTTGAGGTTTTGTACCAGGGGTCACCCTCGGGATGACGAATCATCCAGATGTAGCACATTTCATATCCGGGAGCAACAACCTGCTGATGGTCAAAGCCGTCAGTGATATAGCAGGCAGAGCCCTGAACGCTTTTGAATACGTTGTCACCTATGAAGCAGGCGCCGAAGCCCTGCGGCTTGTCAAATTGATAGTAGTAAACCTCGGGCTGGGGGTGATGGTGGGGAGGATAGCTTGACCATCTGCCGGGCTGATTGAATACCTCACCGAGCACCATATTTGAGTAGGGTGCATTGTCATAATCGAATACGGTTGAGCAGATTCTGTAGGCTGTGCCGTCGTACTGACCCTCACCGAAGTGCTGATAAAGCACATCGTCGGGGGTGTAGAACACGCTTTCAAAATCTCTGTCGTTTTCTGTCTGCTCGATAAGAATTTCGGTGTCTTTCTTAGCCTTTATTTTC
>JBGVGP010000280.1:0-1780 GCA_045121735.1 Acutalibacteraceae bacterium | reverse complement strand
GCTCCTGACAGCGTTGATTCCTCTGACGTAATTCATGTGGAGGCTGAAGAATCCCTGCTTGCAGGCGAGGGCTTCCGTGCCCTTTATATGCCCTATGAAAAGCTTGGCGACACCTTTTATATAAGATCCTTTATCAAAAAGATTGAACGAAAGGACTGCAACGGTGTTGTAATTGACTTCAAGACCGAAAACGGTAAGCTTTGCTACAGCTCACTCAATTCTCACGCCATAAACGGCAAGTGTGCAATTTTTGACAACAACACCGTACGTGAGGCTATGAGCATTTTCAGAAAAGAGGGAATCACCGTAGCGGCAAGAATTTTCTGCTTCCTTGACAGCACAACCCCCGTGCAGAGCCCCTCCCTTGCAATAAAGTATATGGGCACAGATGTTAACTGGATTGACGCTGCAATGGGCAGTGAGGGTAAAACCTGGCTCAACCCCTGCTCAAAGGATGCTCAGAGCTACCTTGTTGATATTATAAAAGAGCTTCACGACTTTGATATTGACGGCTTTATACTCGAAAAGTGCCACTTCCCCGACAGAGGTAACACCGACGGTGCTACCTACCCCGGTGAAAGAAAATTCAAGAGCAAAAACGCCGCGCTTAAAGCCTTCATAGCTTCCGTAAAGGATGTTCTTGATGAAAGCGACGATTTTCTTATCATTACCAAAAATGCAGACGACGCCCTGAACGGCAACAAAAAGCTCTGGTCAGGCAGCATCAACAAGGCTGAGTTTGACGGCATTGCCGCCTATACAATCAACAGACCCGAGGAAATTGTAGCAGACAAAAAGACTGACTACGCCGCTATTTTCGGTATGTTCAGCGAAATTGAGCAAAGCCACGAGGGCAAGAGCTTTGTTCCCGTTATCGATTTCAGCGAATACTCACGCAAATATATGCGCACGGTTAAAAAGAACTGTAAAAGTTTTATTCTGTTTGATGTTTCAGGCAAATATTAAGCAGAAACACAAGAGGTATATTTTATGACAAAAACTGCTTTTATTGCCATTGTCGGCAAGCCTAACGTAGGCAAATCATCCATACTCAACAAGGTTCTCGGACAGAAGATTGCCATTGTTTCAAACAAACCCCAGACCACCCGTACAAGAATTATGGGTGTGCTTACCCGCGGTGAAACACAGCTTGTTTTCACCGACACTCCCGGCTTTCACAAGCCCAAGACAAAGCTCGGAGAAAAAATGATAAAGGCTGTAGGTGACAGCATTTCAGGTGTTGATGCCTGTCTTTTTGTGGTTGAGCCTGCAGGTGAGCTTACCGAAAGTGAGCTTGAGCTTGTTGAAAAAATCAAAAAGAGCAAAATCCCCTGCATCCTTGCGATTAATAAAATCGATACCGTAAGCGAAAAAACAGAGCTTATCGGCAGAATTGCCGAGCTTTCAGCTCTTCACAGCTTCACCGGTATTGTGCCCGTTTCAGCCGTAAAGGACGACGGCATTGACCTTCTGATTGATGAAATGGAAAAGCTCGCCTTCCCCTCAGAGCACTTTTTCCCCGAGGATACCCTTACCGACCAGCCCGAAAGAGTTCTTGCTTCCGAAATCATCCGCGAAAAGATGCTTCGTCTTCTTGATAAGGAAATTCCTCACGGTGTTGCCGTTTCAATTGAGAAAATGCGTGAAAGGTCCGACCGTGACCTTATGGACGTTGAGGCTATCATTTACTGCGAAAGAGAAAGCCACAAGGGTATTATCATAGGCAAAAAGGGTGCTACCCTCAAGCGTATTTCAACCTATGCCCGTCAGGATATGGAAA
>JBGVGP010000279.1:0-9301 GCA_045121735.1 Acutalibacteraceae bacterium | reverse complement strand
ACCGCCTTTTTCAAGACGGTGTTTATTTTTCTTTTGCCCTCGGCGGGCGGCCATTCTTTCTTGTAAGAAAGAATCAAAGAACTTTAGTTTTTATTTCTTAAGCTTCTTTGCAGCCTTTGCAGCTTCCTTTTCTTCCTTAAGCTGCTTTGCCTTTGCAGCCTTTTCTTCCTCAAGGCGCTTCTGCTCATCAAGCTGTGCCTGACGTGCAGCTTCAGCTGCTTCCTTACTCTTTTCATACATTGCAGCAATGTCATCAAAGTGAGCGTAATTTTCCTTATCCTTCATAAGCTTTTCAGCGTCGAGATAAGGCTTAGCAGCACGTGCAAACTGTGCGTGCTTATCCATCTCTGTCTTTGTAGACTTCTGAATCTGCTTCTTTTCAAGCTTAAGAGCCTTGATTTCTACATTGCAGGAAGTAACGAGTGCGCTGTCCTTTGCCTTCTTTGCTTCATCTCTCTTAAGATAAAGCTCTCTGAGCTTTTCGTCAGCAGTATCTTCAGCTTTGTAGAGCTTTTCAATTTCTACGAAGTCAGGCTCAACAAATTCGTCGGCACTCTTGTAATACTTTGTAATAGCCTTGCGTGAAGCCTTCTTGTTCTTTGCAATCTCAATAGCGAACTTACGAAGCTCTTTTTCCTCTAAAGTTGCAGAAGGCATAATCTTTGCAGCTGCAAGCTCTTCCTTGATAGCGTTCATATCAGCATTGTAAAGACCTGTAAGACCTGCACGGTAAACCTCTTCGTTAGCGGCAACCTTAGTCATAACAACCTCGGAGCTGAACTTTTCAAGCTCGGCAACAACAAACTTTGCAATTTCAATTTCTTCGTTTTCAGCCTTAAGCTTTCTGCGTTCCTTACCGGAAAGCTTCTTGTCGATTTCCTTAACTGAAAGAACAGCAGTTTCTCTTGCGTTACGGATGATGTCAATAGCTTCAACAAGCTCGGCATCATTGCGTACACCGTTGCCGTAGTCTTCAAACATAGCACGGATTTTAAGAACACGGATAACACCCTTCTGATCCTTTTCCTTGAGATCGTAGAAGAGATAGGGAACCATATTGAGGAATGCGCCGAATGCAGCCATAAGAATGATTGTGCCGACAATCTTCGGAAGCAAGCCTGCCTCACCTGTTTCAACGTCAAGAATAGCAAGTGAGTTTTCATAGCCGTTACCCTCATAAATGCCGTAATGCTCATAAACGAAGGGAATAATAGATGAAGTAACGAGTGTTACGATATTACCGATAGTCTGAACGGTTGCAAACATACCGTCGATTCTTTCACCTGTCTTATACTGATGATAGTCACGGATATCAGCCTGAATAGCAGGTGTTGTAATCTGCTCAAAGGCGCCGAAGAGCCAGTTGAAGTAAACGCAGATTGCAAGCCAGTAGATATTGCTTCTGTTAAGACCCATAGCAAGAATGCAGACAATATTCATTGTGTTAACGCCGATAAGCACATTCTTTTTACCAAAGCGGCGGATACAGAAGGGAGCAATAATCATACCCCACATAGAAGCATTACCTACAACGGTATTAATAATACCCATTGTGGTACCGTTACATGCGTGGCCGTAGTTGTAGGTCCAGTTCATAATATTTCCGTAGGAGCCTTCAAGGAAGCCGAGCCAGCCTGCAAGAGCAATAATCCAGAAATACTTATTCTTTGCAACGGATTTGAATGAATCGGCAAAGCGTACCTGAACAACACGAGTCTTTGCCTGAACAATTTTTTCCTTTGTGTTAGCAAAAACAACAATTGTAAGACCGATACCTATAAGTGAGAATACGGGATAGGTAACTCTGTAAAGTCTGATGTCATCCATCCTGTTATTGGTAAGATACTGTGAAACAACAGGAAGAATAATATTTGCAATAGAAGGAGCGAGTGAATAAACAACACTCTTGATTGCAAGTACGTCTGTTCTTTCCTGTGTGTTGGGTGAAAGAACATGGATAAGATTGGTATAGGCATCACTGAAGAAGTTAAAGAAGAACTGCAACAGCAAATTGAAAATCAGGACTACTGCCGCCTTTGCAACATATCCTCCGTCAAGGTTGAATATCTCACCCGGGAACATATCATAAAGCATATCGTAGGGGAACCAAACATATGCCAGTGCAATAATGATTGTGGGGATACCCATTGAAATAAGGTAGGGTCTGTATTTACCGGCCTTATTACGGGTGTTGTCAATCATATTGGCTCTGATTGCCGTCAGGGGAATGTTTGCAAGAGTTGCAATAACATAAAGCACGTACATATGGGTCGGAGAAAGACCGATTGCACCGCCGACGATCATGTTGTTGATGTTAACAGCAAGCTGACCGCCCATGTAGATAAGGAAGTACGCACCGATACCGCCGCCGGCATATGCTGCAATTTCCTTAAAGGTCATGTAACGTCCGGGCATAGGAATTTTCCAATAGGTACGGGCGTCGGAAAGAATAGTTGAAACTTTGTTAGCCATTTTTTTCCTCCTCTTTAAACAAGGCAGACTACCACCTTTAAATTCTTCAGCATTATACCATATATTGTGTATTAAATCTATAATAAAATAGTCTTTATGATAAAATCGTTTTTTTCAACAAATTTATTTTATAAGCTTTAGTTATTATGCCAATCACTTTTCGCGCTGAAGCACCGATATCAGACAAATTCTGCAAACTTGTTATTTCAGGCATAAAAAAATCACCGATGAATTCATCGGTGATTTTTATTATGTGATTATTTCTTGAAGTATTCAACAGCAGCCTTGAACATCTTGATGTCATATTCACCGGGTACGTTCTTGTAAAGTCCCTCACCGATACGCTCACTGTGACCCATCTTACCGAATACACGGCCGTCAGGTGAGGTGATACCCTCAATAGCGCAAAGTGAACCGTTGGGGTTGAAGTCGATATCTGATGTAGCCTTACCGTCAAGGTCAACGTACTGTGTTGCAATCTGTCCGTTCTTTGCAAGCTCTTCGATAAGCTCTGCTGAAGCAAGGAACTTACCTTCGCCGTGAGAAATGGGAACGTTTACAATGTCACCGACATTCATACGGCTGAGCCAGGGTGACTTTGTTGAAGCAATACGTGTATGTACAATTCTTGACTGGTGGCGGCTGATATTATTGAAGGTAAGAGTGGGACAGCTTTCGTCGGTGTCGATAATCTTACCGTAGGGAACAAGACCGAGCTTGATAAGAGCCTGGAAGCCGTTACAGATACCGCACATAAGACCGTCACGGTTGTCAAGAAGGTCGGTAACTGCCTCTTTTACTGCGGGGTTACGGAAGAATGCAGTAATGAACTTTGCTGAGCCGTCGGGCTCGTCACCGCCTGAGAAGCCACCGGGGATAAAGATAATCTGTGCTTCCTTAACCTTCTTTGAGAAGCCTTCAACGCTTCGTGCAACATCCTCAGCTGTAAGGTTTCTGATTACGAAAATCTCTGCCTCACCGCCTGCCTTTTCTACTGCACGTGCTGAATCGTATTCGCAGTTTGTACCGGGGAATACGGGAATAAGCACCTTAGGTCTTTCTACCTTGTTTGCAGCAGAAGCACTGCACTTGCCCTCGTAATTAAATGTGGGAATTTCGCCCTTATCTTCTTTTGCCTTTGTGGGATATACATCCTCAAGAACTCCGCTGTGAAGCTTGTAAAGCTCTTCAATTGAAGCGCTGTCGTTTTCAAGCACGATAACGGGCTCTTCAGTAGTTGTACCGATTTTCATTACGCCGGGAAGCTCTACGTCCTCTGTAAGCTCTGCAACAAGGAAGCCCCACATACCGAGATGCCAGTTTTCCTTAAGCTCTGCACAGGACTTGAAGCCGATATTGTTACCGAAGCTCATCTTCATAACAGCTTCACCGATACCTCTTTCAACTGCCCAAGAAGCCTTTACCTTACCTGCCCTGCAAAGCTCGTGGAATGCTTCCCATGTAGCCTTGAGGCTGTCAGCGCTTTCGTCAGCAGCACCGAAGAGGTAAACCGGGCTGCCTGCCTGCTTGAATTCGGGGCTGATAACATCGTTTTTATTAATAGGAGCAATTGCAAAGGAGATAAGTGTGGGAGGAACATCCTTATCAAGGAAGGAGCCTGACATTGAGTCCTTACCGCCGATAGCAGCTGCACCAAGCTCAAGCTGTGCATCAAGTGCGCCGAGAAGAGCAGCAAAGGGCTTACCCCAACGCTCGGGCTCTGTTCTGAGCTTTTCAAAGAATTCCTGAAGTGTAAGATAAGCAAGCTTATAATCACAGCCTGCAGCAACAAGCTTTGCTACAGAGTTGTAAATAGCTGCGTGTGCGCCTGTATAGGGGTCAACTGAAAGGTGGTCAGGGTCGCAGCCCCAGCTGAATACGCTTGCCTGGTCGGTTTCCTGACCGGGAAGAACGGGAAGAACAGCTGCCATTGACTGTGCGGGAGTAAGCTGACGCTTACCGCCGTAGGGCATAATTACGCTGCCTGCACCGATAGTTGAGTCAAAGCGTTCAACAAGACCTCTCTGGCTTGCTGTACGAAGGTCAGCTGCCATTTCGCGAAGTGAAGAGAACATAGCCTTGCTGAGAACTGAAAGGTCCTTTACAGTAACATCAACATCTGTATGCTTAACTGCACCGTTGGTGTCAAGGAATTCACGGCTGAGGTCAGCAATGATGTTGCCCTTCCACTTCATAACCATACGCTCTGCCTCTGTTACAACAGCAACGCGGTATGCTTCAAGGTTTTCACCCTCTGCAAATGCAATGAACTTGTCTGCATCCTCAGCTGCAACAACAACAGCCATACGCTCCTGTGATTCGGAGATAGCAATTTCAGTACCGTCAAGGCCCTCGTACTTTTTACGTACTGCATCAAGGTCAATCTGAAGACCGGGAGCAAGCTCACCGATAGCAACGGATACACCGCCTGCACCGAAGTCGTTACAACGCTTGATAAGACGGGTTACCTCAGCGTTACGGAAAAGACGCTGAATCTTTCTTTCCTCGGGAGCATTACCCTTCTGAACCTCGGAAGCCATAGTAGTAAGTGATTTCATATTATGGCTCTTTGATGAGCCTGTTGCGCCACCGATACCGTCACGGCCGGTACGACCGCCGAGAAGAACGATTACGTCACCGGGTGCGGGACGCTCACGGCGCACGTTATAAGCGGGAGCTGCAGCAACAACTGCACCGCATTCGAGACGCTTTGCAACAAAGCCCTCGTGATATATTTCAGCAACGTGACCTGTAGCAAGACCAATCTGATTACCGTAGGATGAATAGCCTGCAGCTGCAGTCTGACAGATTTTACGCTGAGGAAGCTTACCTGCCATTGTTTCTGCAATGGTCTTTCTGGGGTCACCTGCGCCTGTTACACGCATTGCCTGATGAACATAGGCACGGCCTGAAAGAGGGTCACGGATACAACCGCCTATACAGGTAGCAGCACCACCGAAGGGCTCAATTTCTGTAGGATGGTTGTGAGTTTCATTCTTGAACATAAGAAGCCAGTCCTGATCCTCACCGTTTACTGTTGCAGTAACATGGATTGAGCAGGCGTTGATTTCTTCACTTTCGTCAAGTTCGGGAAGAAGACCTCTCTTTTTAAGGGTCTTTGTACCGATAGTAGCAATGTCCATAAGAGTCTGAGGACGTGCTGCGGCCTTTTCTTCACCGTAAACCTCTACTCTTGCTGCAAGGTAACGCTCATAAGCCTCCTGAACTGCGGGGTCACTGATGCGTACGTTATCAATATGAGTTGAGAAGGTTGTGTGACGGCAATGGTCTGACCAATAGGTGTCAACAACGCGGATTTCTGTAATTGTGGGGTCTCTCTTTTCAGTGTCTCTGAAATAAGCCTGAAGGAACTTGAGGTCATCAAGGTCCATTGCAAGGCCCTTTTCATCAAGAAGAGCCTGAAGAGCTGTCTCATCCATACCGATGAAGCCTGTAACGGTTGCAACGGTTTCAGGTGCTGCGTATGTAGCTGCAAGAGTTTCGGGAACTGAAAGCTCTGCCTCACGGCTTTCAACTGCGTTGATTACGTGATGCTTGAAGGCTTCGATGTCAGCCTCTGTAAGCGCACCGTAAAGAGCATAAACCTTTGCAGTACGGATAAGAGGACGCTCGCCCTGTGAGATAATCTGAATACACTGTGCAGCAGAGTCTGCTCTCTGGTCGAACTGACCGGGAAGAGCTTCAACTGCAAATACGTAAGCCTCAGGAATTTCTACGCTTTCAGAAACATTATCAAGCTGAGGCTCTGAAAAAACTGTTTTTACAGCGTATGAAAATAATTCTTCTGTTATGTTTTCTGCATCGTAGCGATTGAAAAGACGGATATTTTCCAGCCTTTCAATGCCGAGCAGGTTTTTTGCTTCGCCGAGAAGGCCCTTTGCCTCGTTGTCGAGACCTGCCTTCTTTTCTACAAATATACGATAAACCATTTGTTTTTTCCTCCGTACAGTTTATTTTAAAGCCTGAAGAGCTTTCTGTCCTATATCCTTTCTGCAAAAGGCGTTACCGAAGGTAACCTTTTCAACCTTTTTGTATGCAACTTCAATTGCCTTTTCAAGGCTTTCCTCAACGGCAGTAACACCTAAAACTCTGCCGCCTGCATTCTTAAGAATACCGTCCTCAAGCTTTGCGCCTGCAACGTAAACGCTGTCCTTGACCTCGTCTGCAATTTTGATTTCATAGCCGCTTTCATACTTCTGAGGATAGCCTGCAGAAGCCATAATAACGCAGCAAGCATTCTTATTGGCAAACTTAACCTCTGTTTCAGCAAGAGTGCCGTCTGTTGTAGCCTTCATAACTGTAAGAAGGTCGCTTTCAAGAAGAGGAAGCACAACCTGTGTTTCGGGGTCACCGAAGCGACAGTTATATTCAATTACCTTGGGGCCCTTTTCTGTAAGCATAAGACCGAAATAGAGACAGCCCTTGAAGCTTCTGTCCTCTTTGTTCATTGCCTCGATTGTGGGAAGGAAGATTTCCTTCATGCAAATATCGGCAATTTCCTTTGTGTAGTAGGGGTTGGGAGCAACAGTACCCATACCGCCTGTATTGAGACCCTTATCTCCGTCAAGGGCACGCTTGTGGTCCATTGAGGAAATCATGGGAACAACTGTCTTACCGTCAGTGAATGAAAGCACTGAAACCTCAGGACCTGTGAGGAATTCCTCAACAACAACCTGGCTTCCGCTTTCACCGAAGATTTTATCCTCCATCATTGACTTTACTGCAGCCTTTGCCTCATCGCGAGTCATTGCGATGATAACACCCTTACCGAGTGCAAGACCGTCAGCCTTGATAACGGTAGGAATGGGAGCAGTTTCAAGGTAAGCCATTGCAGAGTTGAGATCTGTGAAAACCTCATATTCCGCGGTGGGGATGCCGTATTTTTTCATAAGGTTCTTTGAAAAAACCTTACTGCCTTCAATGATAGCAGCCTTCTTTTCAGGACCGAAGCAGGGAATACCCATTGCTGTAAGAGCATCAACACAGCCAAGAACAAGAGGATCATCGGGAGCAACAACAGCATAGTCGATGCCGGCTTCCTTTGCAAAGGCACAGATACCGTCAAGATCAGTTGCCTTTACATCAACACATGTAGCGTCTGCAGCAATACCGCCGTTACCGGGAAGAGCATAAATTTCTGTAATGTCTTTATTTTCTTTAAGCTTTTTGATGATGGCGTGTTCACGTCCGCCACCGCCTACAACCATAATTTTCATATATAAACTCCTCAAGGAGACGGTGTTTCACGTCTCCTTTTAATCATATTATCAATAGATGGGATACTTCTCGCAAAGTGCCATAACCTCTGCCTTTACTGCTTCCTTGCTGTTTTCAAAGTCAACAATAACTGCCTTTATCCACTTTGCAATCATTCTCATTTCCTCTTCCTTGAAGCCTCTTGAGGTTACTGCTGCAGTACCGATACGAAGACCGCTTGTAACGAAGGGGCTCTTGGGGTCGTTGGGAATAGTGTTCTTATTTGTTGTAAGGTGAACCTCATCAAGACGGGCTTCAAGCTCCTTGCCGGAAATATCGAACTTACGAAGGTCAAGAAGCATAAGGTGATTGTCTGTACCCTTTGATACAATATCAATACCCTCCTGCTGAAGTCCTTCGCAAAGAGCTGCAGCATTTTTAACAACCTGCTGTGCATAAGCCTTGAAGTCATCGGAAAGTGCCTCGCCGAGAGCAACTGCCTTTGCGGCAATTACGTGCATAAGAGGACCGCCCTGTGTGCCGGGGAAAACAGCCTTATCAATAGCCTTTGCATATTCCTCCTTGCAGAGGATGAGACCGCCACGGGGACCGCGGAGAGTCTTGTGAGTTGTTGTTGTAACAACGTCTGCATAAGGTACGGGTGAGGGATGAACACCTGCAGCAACAAGACCTGCAATGTGAGCCATATCAACCATAAGATAAGCGCCTACCTCGTCAGCGATTTCTCTGCAACGGGGGAAGTCAATGATTCTTGAATAAGCACTTGCGCCTACAACAATCATCTTGGGCTTGCACTCAAGTGCAATTTCTCTCATCTTATCGTAATCAATAGTTTCTGTAACATCGTCAACACCGTAGGGAACAATGTTCCAGTACTTACCTGAAATATTTACAGGTGAGCCGTGTGAAAGATGTCCGCCCTGTGAAAGGTTCATACCCATTACGGTATCACCGGGCTGTAAAAGTGCAAAGAAAACTGCAAGGTTTGCATTTGCACCTGAATGAGGCTGAACGTTTGCGTGGTCAGCACCAAAGAGCTTCTTTGCTCTTTCTCTTGCAAGCTCCTCTACCTCGTCAACACAGTGACAACCACCGTAGTAACGCTTGCCGGGATAGCCCTCTGCGTACTTGTTGGTAAGCACACTGCCTGCTGCAAGAAGCACTGCCTTTGAAACAATATTTTCTGAAGCAATAAGCTCAATAAAGCTCTGCTGACGTTCAAACTCCTTGTTACATGAGGCAAAAACCTCACTGTCAAAGCTTTCAAGTTCGTTAAAATAGTTAAGCATCTGTTTTCTCCTATATCTGTTTATTAGTGGTGGAATAATCTCATTCCGGTGAATGCCATTGCCATGCCGTACTTGTCAGCACATTCAATAACTGCATCGTCTCTGATTGAGCCGCCGGGCTCTGCGATGTATTTTACGCCGCTTCTGTAGGCTCTCTCGATGTTGTCCGAGAAGGGGAAGAAGGCATCGGAGCCGAGAGCAACATCCTTACAGGTAGCAAGGTAAGCGTCCATTTCTTCCTTTGTGAAGGGCTCGGGCTGTGAGGTGAAGTACTTCTGCCAGTTACCGTCAGCACAAACATC
>JBGVGP010000278.1:0-4894 GCA_045121735.1 Acutalibacteraceae bacterium | reverse complement strand
CCGTAAATTGCACCCAAGGGACAGATATACTTGCAGAACGGACGGTAAATCATAACGGAAAGTAAAGCCGTAACGGCAAGAATAATCCCTTTATAGGCAAACAGCCAGCCTGCCGATTCTCTTACAGACTGATTGATTGCTGCAAGAGGTATACCGCCGAACAGCATGCCTGACGGACATATGTATTTACAGAACCAAGGTGTACTCATGCCGTAATCGTCAAGAAGAAAAAGCGGAAAAAGAATTACAAAAACAAGAAGTATCACATATTTTAAATATCTCAATAAACGATCAGCCTTAAAGGCTGTGATTTTTTTGAAAAAGGGTATTTTATAAAGCAAATCCTGTACAAGTCCGAAGGGGCAAAGCCAACCGCAGACGAACCTGCCGATAAGCGCGCCTGTAAAAATAAGCATACCCGAAACATAAAGGGTCACCTTATGCTCTGAACCGATAACAGCCTGAAGTGAGCCTATAGGGCATGAACCCAGAGCACCCGGGCATGAATAGCAGTTAAGCCCCGGCAGACAGAGCTTTTTACCCTGACCGCGATATATTTTGCCTTGAAGAAAGCCTGTAACAAAGCTGTTTGTTATAACACTCCAGACAAGCTGTACCCTCAGACGGATTTTATCAAATTTAGCAGGGTCTGATTTTTTATTAGCCAATACCGATACACTCCAGACATATTCTTATAGCTTTTGCAAAAACAGTGTCAGCCTCACCGCGGTAAAAGCCGACCGCAGTAATTGCAATACCTGCCAAGGCTAGTAAGGCTCCCGTTATGGGCGGTAATTTCTTTTTCATAAATAATCACTCCGTTTAAAGGAATTATAACACACCAAAGGCTAATTTAACAGTGTTTTACGGCTTAAATTTATTATGATTTTGCATTTTTTTCCTTTTGCCGTTTACTTTTACAATTTATGCTGATATAATGCATACGACATTTAAAAAAGGAGTGAATTCGGTGAAGCTTAAGGAAAAAAGTAAAATGCTCAAACGTGCAGCTTACGTTGCACTTCCTCATTCGTTACCTATTTTTGCAGGCTACGGATTTCTGGGGCTTGCATACGGCATACTTATGAGCGTCAACGGCTTTTCTCCCCTTTTCACAATGATGATGAGTCTGCTTGTTTTCGGCGGCTCAACACAAATTGTTGCCGTTGAGCTTCTGACGGCAGCCTTTGCTCCCCTGCACTCCTTCATTATCACCTTTGTGCTTTGTGCAAGACATATTTTTTACGGCATCTCAATGCTTGAAAAATACAGAAATCTCGGCATTAAAAAGCTTTATATGATTTACGGAATGGTTGACGAAACCTTTTCAATAAACTACTCTGCAAATCCTCCCTCCGATGTTGACAAGGGCTGGTTTATGTTTTTCGTCACTGCCTTCAACCATGCCTACTGGGTATTCGGCTCAACAATAGGCGCCCTTTTCGGCACGATGATAAAATTCAACACCGAGGGCATCGACTTTGTTATGACAAGCATGTTCACCGTTATTTTTATTGAGCAATGGCAAAAGGACAAGTCACACTTCAGTGCTATTGCGGGACTTGCAATTTCCGCTCTTTGTCTTGTTGCTTTCGGTAAGGATAATTTCATAATCCCCTCTATGATAGGAATTCTTGTCGCACTGACAGTGGCAAAGACGAGCCTTGAAAAGAAAATGGAGGTGACCTACGATGAGCTTTAAACAGCAGATTATAACCGTAGGCCTGATTATTCTTGCAACGGTAATTATGCGCTTTCTCCCCTTTGTGCTTTTCCCCGACAACAAGCCGACACCGAAGTTTATCCACTATCTCGGCACAGTGCTTCCTGCGGCGGTATTCGGTCTTCTGATGATTTACGCGCTAAAGGGCGTCAGCCTTCTTCAGGGAAGCCACGGCATACCCGAGCTTATTGCAATAGTGATAACCGCGGCTGTGCACCTTTGGAAAAAGCAGATGCTTCTTTCTATATCGGCAGGCACCGTATGCTATATGCTTCTTGTTCAGCTTGTATTTTAAAAAATATGTTTTTTCATCCCGAATTTGTTTCGGGATGTTTTTTTATGTTAAGAATAAATAGAGGTGATTTTTTTGATAAACGTAATGTTAAGAGGTATTATTGTTTATATTACGGTGATTGTTTCTGTAAGACTTATGGGCAAAAGGCAGATAGGTGAGCTTCAGCCCTCGGAGCTTGTTACAACCTTTCTTTTATCGGAGGTTGCCTCTATGCCGCTGCAAAACAAGGACATTTCTCTTTTTACCTGTATTGTGCTGATTTTTATGATTGTCGGCCTTGAGGTTATTTTTTCGGTGCTTGCAGTAAAATCTGAGCTTCTGCGTAAAATTATGCAGGGCTCAAGTGCCCTTATAATAAAAGACGGCAAGCTGCTTCAGAATAAAATGAAGGATATCAGGTACAGTATTGACGACATCCTTGAGGGACTCAGACTGAAGGACATTTTTGATATTTCAAGGGTTAAATATGCTTATGTTGAAACCAACGGCTCCTTAAGTGTTGAGCTTAAGGAAACCGAACGTCCCGTTACACCCAAGGACCTTAAGCTAACGCCCGAAAAAGAGCCGCTTACCTGCCTTGTTATAAGTGACGGTAAAATTATTGAAAAGGATTTTGAGCTTTGTGATATGACAGCACAAAAGCTTATGAAGCACCTGAAAAAAGCAGGCTTAAGCCTTAATGAGGTTTTTATTATGACCGCTGACAGAAGCGGTAAAATTAACATTATAAAAAAGGAGGAGCTTTAATGAAGCGCTTATACATTGCACTTTTACTTATTGCTGCTGCTGTTTTCATATGTATTTTCAGCGGTAAAGCAGTAGAAAAAAGCTCATCACAGATGCGTAACGAGCTTGAAGGCATAGGCAGCCTTATATATGAAGGAAAGGCAACCGAGGCTGCAACGGCTCTTGAAAAGGCAAAGGAAGCCTGGAAAAGGTCAGAGACACTTTTCAGCTTTATTGTTGATGCCGATAAGATTGAAGAAATGAGCGTTGGTTTTTCAATGATAATTGCCCACCTTAAGGACGGCAACAAGGAGCACGCCCTTGAGCGCTTAAGAGAATGTGAGCTTCTGCTTAATGAAATCAACGAGAACGAAAGACTTAATATAAAAAATATTATGTAGGGCCAAGATCCGAGGACCGAGTAGTCAGTAGCCATAGGCGACTTCACCGCAGAAAATAAAAAGTTTTAGTGTTTTCCCTCATATTTCTACAGATACTTTTAAAAAATTAAACCGACCCATTCGGGTCGGTTTTCCTGACTACTGACTACTAACTACTTGCTACTATATTATGTAGTACAGTAGGTCGGGAAAAGTAGCCGGTAATCAGTAGTTTACTTACAAAAACATCATTTACAGCCCTTTTAAAGTTAATGAATTGCTTTAGGCATGAATTTGCTTCGCAATGAATTGATTTCATCATGATTTGCGCCAATGACGCATTAGACCCGCACCGAAATCGGTGCGGGTTCCTTACTACTTACTACTAGCTACTTACTACTATATTATGTAGTACAATAGGTCGGGAAAAAGAAGCCGGTAATCAGTAGTTTGCTTACAAAAACATCATTTACAGCCCTTTTAATGTTAATGAATTGCTTTAGGCATGAATTTGCTTCGCAATGAATTGATTTCATCATGATTTGCGTCAATGACGCATTAGACCCGCACCGAAATCGGTGCGGGTTCCTTACTTCTTACTACTTGCTACTTACTACTATATTATCTTATACATCAGACCTGCATCGTTTTTGGTTGCGTGCTCGGTGACAATAAGCACCTCTGCCTTGAGGAAGCTTTCACCCATCTGAATTTCGATTTTATCGCCTACCTTGACATCATAGGAGGCTCTTGCAACCTTGCCGTTGACAGAAACTCGACCTGCATCACAAACCTCGTTTGCAACGGTTCTTCTTTTGATAAGTCTTGATACCTTTAAGTATTTGTCTAATCTCATTGTGCTCCTCCAAGAAAAAAGGACTGTTCACAGAACAGTCCCATTCATTTGCCGTAAATTATTTAACAGCGTTCTTGAGTGCTGCGCCAGCCTTGAATGAAGGAAGCTTTGCAGCTGCGATTTCGATAGCTTCGCCTGTCTTGGGATTGTGACCTGTTCTTGCAGCTCTTTCCTTAACTTCGAATGTACCGAAGCCGATAAGCTGAACCTTGTCACCTGCTACAAGTGCTTCTTCGATTGAAGCAAGAACTGCTGCAACTGCCTTGTCTGCATCCTTCTTTGAGATTTCAGCCTTAGCTGCTACTGCATTGATAAGTTCTGTTTTATTCATTTTTTTGTCCTCCAAAAAATAGTATATTTTCCACGAGTTTTCACTCAATTGGATCCTAAATTGATTTTTGCCTGATTCCAGAGTTCATCAAGCTCTTCTATTGATTTTTCCTTCATATTGATGCCCTTTTCATTTGCAAGGCGTTCAACCTCAAGAAAGCGTCTGATAAATTTTTCGTTTGAAGAGGTAAGTGCAAGCTCGGGGTCAACCTTAAGAAATCTTGAAACATTGACACAGGAGAAAAGCACGTCGCCCATTTCACCTTCAACCTCAGCCTGTGAGCCTGACTGCATTGCCGCCTTAAGCTCCTTGATTTCACTTTCAAGTGCATCGAGTGCTCCGCCGATTTCAGGCCAGTCAAAGCCAACCTTTTTAGCCTTGGACTGAAGCTTTTCGGCACGCATAAGTGCAGGTAATTCCTTGGGAACCTTCAGCATTGAGGAGCCCTGTGTTTTCTGACCCTTGCTCTTACGCTTTATATCGTCCCAATTTTTGAGTACCTCATCGGTGTTTTCAACACTGACAGAGCCGAAAACGTGAGGGTGGCGCTCCACAAGCTTTTTGCATATGCCGTCACATACAT
>JBGVGP010000277.1:0-5194 GCA_045121735.1 Acutalibacteraceae bacterium | reverse complement strand
AAGGCTTTGCGAAATTCTTTTAGGCATAAAAGAAACAATGAATAATGCCGGAGTTGAGTTTAAAGCTATCGACTGTGTGCTTGAGCCTCCAAAGCCCGAGGAAGGTTATGTGAACGGCTACACAGGTGAGGACAGAGTTGAGGTTGAGGGATTTCTCTATGAGGATATTTATGAGAAGGACCTTGAAAAGAGAGTGGAAAAAGCAAACGAAAAAATGGTTGAATATCATGCTGAGCAGGACCGTATAAAGCAAGAGGAAATAGAAGCCTATCAGAAGGATCTTGAAGCGCAAGGCAGTCAATCATAATTGACATATGATGCTTTCGGTGCTAAAATAGTGCAGAATTATTATTTATCTGGTGATTTATATGACTGTGAAGCTTTTTATTCAGGCAATGGTTAAATTTCTGCTTGGCGTCGTTCTTGTAGGACTTCTCATATTCTTACCTGCAGGAAGTCTGAGTTATATCAACGGCTGGATTTTTATGGGCATACTTTTTGTTCCTATGTTCCTTGCAGGAATAGTAATGATGTTTAAAAATCCTTATCTTTTGGAAAAGCGCCTTGATGCAAAGGAAAAAGAAGCAGAACAGGGTCTTGTTGTAAAATTAAGCGGACTTATGTTCCTGGCAGGCTTCATTGTCGCAGGTCTCGGCTACCGATCAAATTGGTATATGCTTCCACAGTGGGCAGTAATTGCGGCAGCAGTTGTTTCCGTCATAGCCTACGTGCTTTATGCTGAGGTGTTGAGAGAAAATACCTATTTAAGCCGTACCGTTGAAGTGCAGGAAAATCAGCAGGTAATCGACACAGGTCTTTACGGTATAGTAAGACATCCGATGTACGCTGTTACTCTTCTTTTGTTTTTGTCAATGCCTCTTGTTTTAGGCTCTGTTTATTCCTTTGTAATTTTTCTTGTCTATCCCTTTCTTATTGCAAAAAGAATCCGCAACGAAGAAGAGCTTCTCGAACGAGAGCTTAAGGGCTATAAGGAATATAAGCAAAAGGTGAAATACCGTCTGATACCCTTTATATGGTAAAAAATGACCCACGTTGTTTTTCAGCGTGGGTTTAAATATTCAAAAAAAACAAGCTGATACAGACTTTCGTTTAAAACGAAGCTCTGAATCAGCACCACATTATATTTATCATATCAAAAATCACACCGTAATGTCAATACTTTTTGCGCTTAATATTGCGATTTCTCCCTGTTGCATAAAAAGAGCATAGTTAACTTTGTACAAAAAGAATATTGAAATGTGGAATTTTTTATGTTATATTATAGACACAGAAAGGGAAAGGTGATACCAATGAACAGGTAAAACCAAAAAAGTCTTCATAAAGCATTTTGCATCAACAAAAATAAACTTAAGGAAAATATGAAGAAGCAAAAATGAAATCTTAAATTAAAAAAGCAAAATGAAAATTGAAGACAACCATTCTGAAGAAAGAGAGGTTGACCAAAATGAAGTTAGATACAAAGGAAGAACAGAGATAACCCCCCGGACCAAAAAAAGATGTGTGAAGAAACATCGGTCCTTGGGGGTTATTTCTTTTTATTAAAAGAAATAAAATTTTTACCGTCTGTCCCTCATAGGGGCTCTTTTTTTATGCCTTGTTGACATAGCTTGGTGTCGGTGATAAAATTAAATAAAAGGAGAGATAAAAATGAAAAAACCGCTTAAAATACTTACTGCAGTAGGCTGCGTTGCCCTTTCAACAGTAATAGGTCTGGGGGCATGGCAGGTCTATGTCCGTCAGGCATCAAAAAACTATAATTTAATTACACTTGATACAACAGATATCCCCGAGCCCGTTTCAGGTCCTACCCAAGAAGCAGATATCGAGCTTTCCGAAATGACAATGCATTATGCCGTTTACGGTGATAAGGGACACGATTTTATCCTTGTTCACGGTAACGGAGGAAATAAAAATTCCCTTGAAGAGGCTGCACGCTATCTTGCAAACGATTACAAGGTTTATGTAATTGAAAGCCGCTGTCACGGTCAGTCAAGCGACCCGGGTGTTATATCCTATGACCTTATGGCGAAGGATATAAAGGAATTCTGCGACAAAATGAAGCTCAATAAGCCTTATCTTATGGGTCACAGTGACGGAGGAATCAATGCTATTACCGTTGCTTATACCTATCCCGATTTGCTTGGCGCCTTTATTTCCTGCGGTGCAAACTCTGTGCCTGAAGCCTTTAAGCCCTATTTTCCTCTCGGCGTAAGGGTGCTTAATATGATAAAGCCCGATAAGCTCAACGATATGATGCTCACACTCCCGCAGATAGATGCTCAAAAGCTTTCAAAAATAACCTGTCCTGCCTTTATTGTAGCAGGGGAGTATGATATCATGTGGCTTTCGGATACCGCCTTTATACACGAAAATATCAAGGACAGTAAGGCTGCGATAATTAAGAGTGCAAACCATTCATCTTATATATCACAGGACGGCAAGCAGGCATATGTGCTTGCAAAAGGCTTCTTTGAAAATCTTTGATTTCATTGACGTCGCAGGTGAATTTTTCTCTCTTTTTTCTTGAAAAAAACCTTACTATGTGATAAAATACTTCGGATATGTAAAGAGAGATTATTTACTGAAAGGAATAAATAATGGTTTTTGATAATATACTTGACGCTATAGGTAATACACCTCTTATAAGACTTCGTAATATGACAGATGAAGAGGATGCACAGATTCTTGTGAAATTTGAAGGCCTTAATGTTGGCGGCTCAATAAAAACACGTACTGCTTATAATATGATAATAGACGCTGAAAACAGAGGCGAGCTTAAAAAGGGCATGACAATTGTTGAGCCCACAAGCGGAAACCAGGGTATTGGTATTGCTCTTGTAGGTGCTGTAAGAGGCTACAAGGTAAGGGTAATTATGCCTGACTCCGTAAGTAATGAGAGAAGAAAGCTTATTCATCAGTACGGTGCAGAATTAAGCCTGGTGCACGATGACGGTGATATTGGTAAGTGTATTAACCTTTGCCGTGACCTTGCGCTTCGAATCCGTGACGATAACGATGATGTATTTGTACCCTCACAGTTTGAAAATCCTGCAAACTCTGACATTCACCGTTCTGCAACTGCTGAAGAAATTCTTCGCCAGGCTGACTGTGTAATTGACGGCTTCTGTGCAGGCATAGGCACAGGCGGAACAATCACAGGCATCGGCGAGGCTCTTAAGCAGGCTAACCCCGATATGGAAATATGGGCAATTGAGCCCGATAAGGCTGCTATACTTTCAGGTGGTGAAATTGAAAGCCATATGCAGATGGGCATCGGTGACGGACTTATTCCCGAAATTCTCAACTGCAATATTTACGATGAGGTATGTATTGTTACCGACGAGGAAGCCATTCAGACTGCAAAGGAGCTTGCTGCAAAGGAAGGTCTTATGTGCGGCATAAGCAGCGGTACTAATGTTGCTGCGGCAAAGCGTCTTGCCAAGAAGCTCGGTAAGGGTAAAACAGTTGTAACAATTCTTCCTGATACTGCAGAAAGATATTTCTCAACACCTCTTTTTGACTGATTTTATAAGGAAGCTCCTTGATTGACAAGGTGCTTCTTTTTTTATATAATTTATAAAAGGGGAGATTGAAGTGCATAAGCTTGAAAAAATGGCAGATTTTTTTGCTGCCCGCGTCGATTTGTATGATGAGCATATGTTAAATGATGTTGAGGGCTGTAGGGAGGGCTATCTTAAAATGGCTGAATTTGTGCCCGATGCGTCACAAAGGCTTCTTGATCTCGGTTGCGGAACAGGACTTGAGCTTGAAGCAATTTTCTGCAAGCTTCCCTGTTTATCAGTAACGGGCATTGACCTTTGTGAGAAGATGCTGAAGGCTCTTGAAGTAAAATACAGCGGTAAAAGCATAAAGCTTATTACGGGTGACTATTTCACTGTAGATTTTGGAGATTGCTTTGACTGCGCGGTATCATTTCAGACAATGCACCATTTTACTAAAGAAAAGAAGGCAAAGCTTTATTCAAAAATATATGATGCATTGACCGATGAGGGCGTTTATATTGAGTGTGACTATATGGTGCTCACTCAGCAGGAGGAGAATCATTGGCTCAGTGAAAGCGAAAGACTTCGTAAGCTGCAGAGAATAGGCGAGGATGAATTTATTCATTACGATACACCCTGCACAGTAGAAAATCAGATTCGACTGCTTAAAGGAGCCGGCTTTAAGAATGTTCAGCAGGTAATGAGGATAGAAAACACAACAATGCTGGTTGCAAGGAAGTGATTAATATGTATAAAACAATTCTTTTTGACCTTGACGGTACGCTTACAGACCCGGCAGAGGGTATTACAAATTCTGTTGCATATGCTCTTGAAAAATACGGTATCAAGGTAGAGGATAAGAAGACCTTGAACTGCTTTATCGGTCCTCCTCTTAACGATTCCTTTATGAAGTATTACGGCTTCACGCCCGAAAAGGCGATGGAGGCTATCTGGGTCTACAGGGAGTATTTCAGAGATAAGGGCATTTTTGAAAACGAGGTTTATGAGGGCGTACCGCAGCTTCTTGAAAAAATAAAGCAGTCGGGAAGAAAAATTGTCCTTGCCACCTCAAAGCCCGAGGAGTTTGCCTTAAGAATATTGGAGCATTTTGATCTTATTAAATATTTTGATGTTGTTGCAGGTGCCTCTATGGATGAAAAGCGCAATAAAAAAGGCGATGTAATCAGCTATGCAATGGAAAAGGGCGGCTTTTCTGCCGAAAATGCAGTGATGATAGGCGACAGAGAGCACGATGTTTTAGGTGCAAAGGAAAACGGTCTGCCTTCAATTGGCGTGCTTTACGGCTACGGAAGCCGTGAGGAGCTTGAACAGGCAGGGGCAGATTATATAGCAGAAACAGTTGAAGATATATTTGAGCTGTTGTGAGGTAGTAAAAATGAATTTTGATTTAAGAGAAAAAGCAAAAGAAAATATAATTGTCGTTGCTCACAGAGGTGCAGCAGGCGGAAATATTCCCTGTAACACTCTTGCTTCCTATGAAATTGCATTGAAGCAGGGTGCAGATATGCTTGAGGTTGACGTGAGCATAAGTGCTGACGGTAAGCTTTTTCTGTTTCACCCGCTGATGGAGCACGCTCACCTTAATAAGCCCTTGCTTTTAAGGACATTGCCTTTTTCTGTTATAAAAAAGCTTCACTATGTAAATACAG
>JBGVGP010000276.1:0-2284 GCA_045121735.1 Acutalibacteraceae bacterium | reverse complement strand
AGAATGGATGCTACCTGTGAAGAGGATGGATTCGTTACAACTATCTGTTCAACATGTGATACAATGATTAAAACTGTAGTTATTCCTGCAACCGGCCACGTTGATGCTGATGAGGACGGCACCTGCGATAACTGTAACGGCTCCTATGTCGGCGGTGACAAGGTATGCGGCTGTATCTGCCATAAGACAAGCGGTATTATGAAGTTCCTCTACAAGATTTTGAGATTCTTCTGGAAACTCATCGGTATCGGTAAGTCATGCGGCTGCGGTGCAATACACTATTAAGTTTAATTTAACATCAGTGACGTAAAAGTCAGATTAAGCCCTCCCGTTGTAAAAAACGGGAGGACTTTTTTGTGCAATAAAATAATTGACTTTTGTCTTGCCTCTATGTACAATTTTTATATAATCCGTTAATCAGACAAGTCGGACTTAAAATAATCAGTTCAAGGAGAAAAAATATGATAAAATATGAAATCGAAGGCGGCAGCCTTCCCGTGGTTATCTGCTATCCCGAGCAGGGTGAAACCCTTTGCACACAAAGCGGTGCAATGAGCTGGATGAGCCCTAATATGCATATGTCAACTACATCAGGCGGCGGAGTAAAAAAGGCTATCGGCAGATTCTTTGCAGGAGAATCACTTTTTCTTAATGAATATACCTGCTCCGGCGGTCAGGGCGTTATTGCCTTTGCAGCAACGCTTCCCGGTAAGATTATTCCCTTTGAGGTTGCTCCCGGCAACGGTATAATCATTCAGAAAAACGCTTTTCTTGCAATGGAAAAGGGGCTTGACCTTTCAATTCACTTCCAGAAAAAATTCGCTTCGGGCTTTTTCGGAGGAGAAGGCTTTGTTATGCAGCGTGTAAGCGGCAACGGCATTGTATTTTTAGAAATTGACGGCTATTGCAAGGAGTATGAGCTTCAGGCGGGTGAGCAGATAATTGTTGATTCGGGCTACCTTGCCGCAATGAGTGAAAGCTGCTCAATGGAGATTCAGTCAACAGGTGGCCTCAAAAATGCTCTTTTCGGCGGCGAGGGCTTTTTCCATACTGTTATTTCGGGTCCTGGTAAGGTGTATGTTCAGTCAATGCCTGCAACGGCTATAGCTCGAAGATTAATGCCCTTTATGCCTACTGTAAGTGCAAATAACGGCAACAGGGGCTCAGGCTTCAACATTAATTTAAACGGCTGATTTGCTCTCGGCTCTGTGTGCCCTTAGCTGTACAGCGGCTTACTATTTACATTTTCAGATAAATGTGCTAAAATATATCTGTAATCACTTAAGGAGGTATTATTATGAAAATGCTTAAGAATACATTTGCTGTGCTTTTGTGTGTTGTGATGCTCTTTACTTTTGCGGCTTGCCGTGATAAGGACGACGACAATGCGCAGGAGAGTACACAGGCAACCCAGACGACTGAAGAAACAAGCCGTCCTCTTGAAGAGGCAGGACTTGATATGAAAAAGCTTTCACAGGCAAATAAAATCAGCAGTCTTATTAAAAAGTATGATGTTATTACCGTGAAGAGTGAAAGCAGTGACGGAAGCTCACTTATCCGCCAGGTATTTAAGCTTAAAGACGGTATTGCCGATGTTCAGAAAAACGGAGAAGCTGTAACCGGCTTTATCAAGGGCTTCAGCTTTGCTGTAGAAAATGACAGAGTAAAGGCTTACTGTGACCTCGAAGACCTTGCAGAGGGCGGAGATTTTGACGACGACGATTTTATAGCAGAATACTTTGCAGAAAAAAAGCTTGTTGAAGTTGAAACAACACAGCAGTATTATAAGCTTAAGAGTCTTTCTGAGGATAAGGAAAAATCCGGTCAGCGCTATTTTACCTTTGATAAAGAAACTCTTGCGCTTACATCAGTTACATACAAAAATGCAGTAGGCAACACCGAAAATGTTGAAATAACCTTCAACGGTGAGCTTGAGGACTTTGCAAAGAAGATAACCGACAGCTTTGACGGTGACCTTAAGAAGGTGACAGTTGTAGGTGAAATTGTTGACGGTGACGAGATTTCAAACATTAATGCTGTACTCAGCCTTCCTGCTGACTGGGAATATGTTCCTTCAGGAGACGGCAGAATAGATTACTACATGGACGAAGCAATGAGTGAAAATTACAGCTATCCCGGTCACGGCAAGGATTATACCCTTTACGTAAGTAATATTTTCAACGATGAGGACAACGGTAAAAAATAAGTGAATGCTTAATAGTGAGGACATCTAAGGATGTCCTCTTTTTTTCTGTCGGCAGGGGAGTATTTCCGCTTCTTTTAC
>JBGVGP010000275.1:0-8264 GCA_045121735.1 Acutalibacteraceae bacterium | reverse complement strand
TTGGGAAAAGGAATATAATTCCCGTCTCAAGGCGCTTGGCATTACTATGGACGAGGCTGTAATTATTGCTTCAATTATTCAAAGTGAGGCTCGTGACGGCACCGAAATGCCCACAATTTCAGGCATCGTCTATAACCGTCTCGATGACACAGGCTCATTCCCGACTCTCGGTATGGACTCAACAAGTGACTATATTGACCTTCTTGCTTCAATGAATATTCTCAGCAGAGAGCAGAAGGACTTTTACCGTCCGCTTTACAGCACCTATGAATCAGGAGGTCTGCCTCCCGGACCTATCTGTAATCCCGGCTTATCGGCAATTAAAGCGGCTCTTTATCCCGAAGAAACTGACTATAAGTTCTTCTGTCATGACAGCGAGGGCAAGATTTACTATGCTACAAATGCCGCTGACCACGAGATTAACGAAAACATTGCTATTTACGGTGTTGTCGGAGGAAACTGATGATTAAAAATATTAAAAAGCCGGAGCTTCTTGCTCCTGCAGGTGATATGGAAAGACTTGTTGCTGCCTGTAAATACGGCGCCGATGCCGTTTATATCGGCGGCAAGGTCTTCGGTATGAGAGCAGGTCCTGCCAATTTCACCGATGAACAATTGCACGAAGCAGTAAAATACGCCCACGACAGAGGTGTCAAGGTATATCTTACCTGTAATGTTCTTCCCCGTAATGACGAGCTTGACGAGCTGCCTGCTTTTTTACAGAATGCACAGGCGGCAGGTGTTGACGCGTTTATAATCTCTGACCTTGGCGTGCTTGACTATGCTAAAAAATATGCACCCGACGTTGAAATTCATATTTCAACCCAGTCAGGTATTGTAAACCACGCAGCGGCTAATGCCTTTTACCGTATGGGCGCAAAGCGTGTTGTGACTGCACGTGAGCTCAAAATGAGCGAAATACGCTCAATGAGAGAAAACATACCTGAGGATATGGATATTGAATGCTTTGTTCACGGCGCAATGTGCGTATCCTTTTCGGGCAGATGCCTTATTTCAAACTATCTTGTAAACCGTGACGCAAACAGGGGAGAATGTGCACAGCCCTGCCGTTGGAATTACCGTCTTGTCGAAGAAAAAAGACCGGGACAGTATTTTCCGATAGGTGAGGATGAAGGCGGTACATACATTCTTAACTCAAAGGATATGTGTATGCTTGAGCATATCCCCGAAATGATAGATGCAGGTATTACAAGCTTCAAAATTGAAGGCAGAGCAAAATCTGCATACTATGTTGCCGTTGTAACAAATGCTTACCGTATGGCAATTGACGCTTATTTCGAAAATCCAACGGCTGATTACAGACCCGAGCAGTGGATTCTTGACGAAATGACAAAGGTAAGCTACAGAGATTACTGTACCGGCTTTTACTACGGTGATGTTGCCGACGATGCGCATATAAGCTACAAGGGCGGATATAACCGTGAATGGGATGTTATGGCTGTTGTCGACAGATGGGAAAACGGCATAGCATATTGCTCACAGCGTAACCGTTTCTTTGAGGGCGACGAGCTTGAAGCAATGGTTGCAGGTGAAAAGCCCTTTAAGGTAATTGCTGCTAAGCTTAAGGATGCAGAGGGTGAAAGCATTCCCGATACAAGACATCCTATGATGAGCTTCAGCTTCGAGTGTGAAACACCGCTCAAGCCTGATACACTTTTAAGAAAATGCCGTGAAGAAGCGGCAAGGGTTATTATTTAACCCTTCATCAATATACAGGAGGAGAAAAAATGGCTACTTATTCCGTTTCCCTTGCAAAAATACTCAAGGACCATCAGTTTGAGCCCTTGTTTATGCCCAAGGACCCCTCGGATATTTTTATAACCACACCCGACGTTCACAGACCCGGTCTTACTATTGCCGGCTACGATAACTTTTTTGACTGTACAAGAATAAACTTTCTCGGTAAGGCTGAGGTTGAATTTGTAAACAGCTTCAGTGATGCTGAAAGATTCGAAAAGGTTGACAAGTTCATGTCAAAGCAGCCTGCCTGCATTATTATTTCAAGAAACCTTGAATGTCCTGATTATATAATCAAGCTTGCACCCAAGTACGGTGTACCCGTGCTCAGAACAAACGATTCAACATCACGCTCAATGGCTGCGCTTATTGCATACCTTAATGTTGAGCTTGCAGAAAGAATTACAAGACACGGCGTTTTTGTTGAGGTTTACGGTGAAGGTGTTCTCATCCTCGGTGACAGCGGCGTAGGTAAAAGTGAAACTGCCGTTGAGCTTATCAAGCGTGGTCACCGTCTTATTGCAGACGATGCCGTTGAAATCAAAAAGACAGGCTCAAAGACAATTGTAGGCTCTGCACCTGATAACATCAGACACTTTATCGAGCTTCGCGGTATCGGCATTATCAATGCAAGACGAATCTTCGGTATGGGTTCAGTTAAGCTTAACGAAAAAATCGATATGGTTATTCAGCTTGAGCCCTGGGACAGCGAAAAGGTTTACGACCGTATGGGTATAGAAAACGAGTATACTGATATTCTCGGTGTTCACGTGCCTTATACAGTTGTTCCCGTTAAGCCGGGCCGAAATCTTGCAGTAATCATTGAGGTTGCCGCAATGAACAACAGACAGAAGAAAATGGGCTACAATGCAGCCAGAGAGCTTATGCACAATCTCGGTATGGTTGACGATATTATCCCTCAGGATGACGAAATTCAGCTTTGGGGAAATTTTTAAGAGGTGAAAATTATGTATAAAATTGGCGTAGATTTAGGCGGAACAAATATCGCAGTAGGCGTTATTGATTCAGAAAATAAAATCATCGGTATTTCAAAGAGAAAGACCAACACTCCAAGACCCGCAAAGGAAATCTTTGACGATATCAATCTTTGCATTGCTGATGCAATTGCTGACGCAGGTCTTACAACCGAGCAGATTTCAAGCATCGGTATCGGCACTCCCGGTTCAGTTGACCACAGCACAGGTGTTATCCTTTATGCTAACAACCTTGCCTTTGCTCACGTTCCTGCAGTTGAATACATCAACGAAAAATTCCCCGGCATCAAGGTTTATATTGATAATGACGCTAACTGCGCAGCTCTCGGTGAGGCACTTGCAGGCTGCGGCAAGGGTAAAAAGAGCTTTATTGCCGTAACCCTCGGCACAGGTGTCGGCGGCGGTATCGTGCTTGACGGTAAGCTTCTTGTAGGCTGTAACGATGCTGGCGGTGAAATCGGACATATGGCTATAAGCTATGACGGTGAGCCCTGTAACTGCGACAGAATCGGCTGCTGGGAAAGATATGCTTCTGCAACTGCACTTGTTAATCAGACAAAGGCAGCAATGCTTGAAAACAAGGACAGCAAGATGTGGGAGCTTTGCAACGGTGACATCGAAAACGCAGGCGGCAGAACTGCTTTTGACGGTATGCGTCTTGGTGACGAGGCCGCTAAAAAGGTATGCGATGATTACATCAGATACATCGCAGTAGGTACAGTAAATCTTGTAAATATTTTCCAGCCCGAGCTTATCTGCTTCGGTGGCGGTATCTGTAACGAGGGTGAAACACTTCTTGCTCCCTTAAGAGAATACATTGCCAAGTGGAGATACAGTAAGCACCAGGAAAAGCAGACAGAAATCTGCCGTGCAACTCTCGGTAACGATGCAGGTATCATCGGTGCTGCTTTATTAGAATATTAATCCGGAGGGGTTTCTTTTGAAGGAACTTATTAACGAACTTATAAATAAGGGCATAAGCTTTAAAGCCGACGAGCCGATGAAAGCGCATACCACCTTTAAAACAGGCGGTAATGCCGGTATTTTCATCTGTCCCTGTGATGAAAATGAGCTTTCAGAGACTCTTAAAATCACAAGCAGACTCGGTCTTGAGCCCTTTATACTCGGCAACGGCAGCAATCTGCTTGTAAGTGACGACGGTATAACCGACAGACCTGTTATTTATATCGGTGACGGACTTGATGATATAAAGCTTGTTGATGAAACGACAATTGAGGTTGGTGCAGGTGCATCACTTTCTGCACTTTGCCGTTTTGCCCTGAAGCATAGCCTTACAGGTCTGGAATTTGCTTTCGGAATTCCCGGCAGCTGCGGCGGTGCCGCATTTATGAATGCAGGTGCCTACGGCGGTGAAATGAAGGATGTTGTTATAAGATGCAACCATATTGACTTTGGCGGTAACAAGGGTTATTACGATGCCGATAAGCTTGATTTCGGCTACAGACACAGTGTTTATTCTGACAGCAGATGTGTTATCACTTCAGTTGTAATAAAGCTTAAAAAGGGCAATTATGACGAAATAAATGCCGCAATGAAGGACCTTTTGCAAAGAAGAAAGGATAAGCAGCCTATTGAATATCCCAGTGCAGGAAGTGTTTTCAAGCGCCCTGAAGGATATTATGCAGGTGCACTTATCGAGCAGTCGGGTCTTAAGGGTAAAAGAATAGGCGGCGCTATGGTAAGTGAAAAGCACGCAGGCTTTATTATCAATTACGATAACGCTACAACCAAGGATGTTCTTGACCTTGTAAAATTCTGCCAGGATACCGTAATGGAAAAATTCGGTGTTATGCTTGAAAGAGAAATCAGGTCAGTTTAACGGTGAATTTTATGGATTTGATTATAGTAACAGGTATTTCGGGTGCAGGTAAATCTACGGTAATACACGCTATGGAGGACATAGGATATTTCTGTATTGATAACGTACCTGCAAGGCTTATACCTGTGTTTGCACGCTCTGTAATTATTGAGGATAAAAAGAAAAAGGCTGCTGTTGTAACCGATGTAAGAGCAGGTCTTACTCCGCAGGATATGAAAGAGGCTCTTGCTGAGCTTAAAAAGATGAATATAAGCTACAAAATCCTATTCATTGACTGTAAAAAGGACGCTGTTTTATCCCGTTACAGATTAGCACGAAGGGCACATCCCTTGAGTGACAGCTGTATCGGTATTACCGATGCCGTGAGTATCGAAAGAAAGCTTATGGAGCCCTTTAAGGCTATGGCTGATTACGTTATTGATACAACAAAGCTTACACTCAACGCCTGTAAAAACAGAATTTTTGACTTTTTCTCGGAGCTTGAGGGTAAAGTGAATAACAACGTAAGAATTCATTGTGTTTCCTTTGGCTTCAAGCATTCTGCTCCCGATGACGCTGACTATATTTTTGATGTACGCTCACTTCCTAATCCCTATTATGTTGAGGGGTTAAAGGAATTGACCGGTCTTGACGAAAGGGTACGGGACTTTGTTATGAGCTCACCCGAAGCGCAGGAGTATAAAGAAAAGCTTCTTGATTTCTGCGACTTTACAGTGCCTCTTTGTATAAAGGACGGAAGAAGTCAGCTGGTAATTGCAATAGGCTGTACGGGCGGACATCACAGAAGCGTCACCTTTGCGGAAATTTTATATAATCATCTTAAAGAGGGTGGCTATAACGTCAGCCTTAACCACACAGACATAAACAGATAAGCAGTAAGGAGGGTGTATATGTCTTTTTCAGCTGAAATAAAGCAGGAGCTTATGAAAATCGAAGATATGCCCGATTGCTGTGCTCATGCAATGGCATACGGTATGCTTCTTTTCGGCAGAAGCTTTGACCTTAACGATATTTCATTGCTTACCGACAATCAGCTCGTTGCCGAAAAATATGCAACGCTTGTTGAAAAGGTATGCGACGTAAGGGTTGAAAGGCTCGTTTCCGAGGCAGGTAAAATCACCTGTGAAATAAGCCGTGAAGCAGACCGATTAAAGGTTCTCAACTGCTTTTCAACAACAGGCATGGAGCGTACCAAGCGCATAGACAGAGGTAATCTGCTCAATGAATCGGGGGATACCTCGGAGAATATGAACTGCTGTAACGCAGCCTTTTTACGCGGCGCATTCCTTTCCTGCGGCACTGCAAGTGACCCCAACAAAAGCTATCATATTGAATTTGTTGTTCCCTACAGAGCATTAAGCCTTGATATACTTAAGCTTCTTACTGATTACGGCCTTAAGGCAAAGCACATGGTAAGACGCTATATCAACGTAATTTATATCAAGGACAGTGAAAGCATTGAGGATTTACTTGCAATAATGGGCGCGCCGATTGCCGCCTTGTCAATAATGAACATTAAAATATATAAGGACCTGAGAAATCAGACCAACCGCAGAAACAACTTTGAAAATGCCAACCTTTCAAAAACAGCAACTGCTGCCTATGACCAGATAAACGCAATAAGAAAGCTTAAGGAAAGCGGAGATTTTGCACTTTTAAGTGAAGAGCTTAAGGTTATAGCAGACCTGCGAATTGAAAATGAGGAGGCAAGCTTAAGAGAAATAGGCGAAATGTGCACACCTCCCTTAAGCCGTTCTGCAGTAAACCACAGATTGAAAAAACTTATAGCACTTGCAGGTGCTTGACGGAGGCAAAAGCTTAGATATGCCAAACAGTAAATTTTCAGTTCCCGAAAAGGAGCTTTTAAAACAAAAAGAATATACACAGCTTGTTAAAACCGTAATTCAGTCAAGATTTCCCAATGAAAAGCCTAAGGCCTTTGTTCACACCTACGGTTGTCAGGGAAACGTCGCTGACGGTGAAAAGCTTCAGGGTATGCTTTATGAAATGGGTTTCCAATTCTGTATGAGCCCTGAAGATGCAGACCTTGTGCTTTATAACACCTGTGCTATCCGTGAGCACGCCGAGGACAGAGTTTTCGGTAATGTGGGTGCACTCAAGCCTATAAAAAAGAAAAATCCTGATATGATTATTGCCCTTTGCGGCTGTATGACACAGCAGCAGAGTGTTGCAGATAAATTCAGAAGCAGCTATCCCTTTGTGGATATTGTTTTCGGCACTCATGGAATGTACCGTTTGCCCGAATTTGTTTACAGAAGACTTTGCCTGGGCAAGCGAGTTTTTGAAACAGAAAACAGTGACGGATATATTGTTGAAGGTCTTCCAGTAAAGCGTGACGGCACCTTCAGAGCGTGGGTACCTATAATGTACGGCTGTAACAATTTCTGTTCCTACTGCATAGTTCCTTATGTAAGAGGCAGAGAAAGAAGCCGTGATTTTGACGCAGTTATTGCCGAGGTTAAGGAGCTTGCAGCGTCCGGCTATAAGGAAATCACTCTGCTCGGTCAGAATGTTAATTCCTACAACAAGGATTTAAGCGATGATAAGAAGTTCCCTGCACTTTTAAGAGCAATTAACGCAATTGAGGGCGATTTCATTGTGCGCTTTATGACCTCTCATCCGAGAGACTGTACAAAGGATCTCATCGATGCAATAGCTGAATGCGATAAGGTTGCAAAGCACCTGCATTTACCCGTTCAGTCGGGCAATAATAGAGTGCTCAAGGAAATGAACCGTCACTATGACAGAGAAAAATACCTTTCGCTTATTGAATATGCTTACGAGCTTATGCCTGAGCTTTCAATAACAAGTGATATTATTGTCGGCTTCCCAGGTGAAACCTATGACGAATTTAAGGATACACTCACACTTGTTGAAAAGGTGCGCTACACCTCACTTTTCACCTTTATTTTTTCACCGAGAAAGGGCACAAGGGCCTACGATATGGACGACCCTGTTTCAAGACAGGAAAAGGGCGTCTGGTTCAAGGAGCTTACTGACCTTCAGGAAAAAATTGCAGGGGAGAGAACTGCTTCAATGAAGGGCAGAACCTACAGAGTGCTTGTTGAGGAAAAGGCAAAGCTTGACGGCTTCCTTTCAGGAAGAACAAGCGGCAACGTCATCATTGAATTTGAGGGTGACGAAAGCCTTATAGGAAGCTTTGCCGACGTAATTGTAACCAATCCTAAAACGTGGATTGTTTACGGTGAACTTGTATAAATTTACTTCATAAGAAGTATGTTATAAATATTTTATTTTAAGGAGTCAAAACAAATGGACATCATCAAACTTACACGTGAACTCGGCGCTGCAATTCAGCAGGACGAGCGTTATCTCAACTTTGCTAAGGCAAGAGAAGACAATGAAAAGGATGCTGAGCTCAACGAGCTTATGGCACAGATTCAGATGGTTCAGATGAACTATCAGATGGAAGCATCAAAGGAAGCTCCCGATGCAGAAAAAATGCGCGGCTACGAAGAGCAGTTCAACGATGTTTACACAAAGTTTATGGACAGCGAAAAGATGAAGAATTACGAGGCTGCAAGAGCAGAAATTGATAACCTTATGAATTACGTTATGCAGATTCTCGGTCTTTGCGTTAACGGTGCTGACCCTGCAACCTGCGAGCCCGAGGCTCCCGAAGAGCACAA
>JBGVGP010000274.1:0-1964 GCA_045121735.1 Acutalibacteraceae bacterium | reverse complement strand
ATGTTTTTATTAATTGCAGAAAGAATAATTTCGGACTCCTTGAGTCTTTCGGCATCAATATCGTAAAGAGCAAACTCACTTTCGCAAAGTGAGGGAGTGCACATACAGTCACCTATAACGTTACGTGCAAAAACGGTACTACCTGCGCCCATAAATGTAATTTTCATATTTTATCCCTTGCTTTCCTTTTTCTTTTTTGTTAATATTACTATAGGTAAAAATGAAAATCAATAGATTTTTGTAAATAAGGTGTATGATTATGAAGGAAACAAAATTTTATCTTATCAGTGACCCCCACTTTTTTGCAACAGAGCTCGGCTGCAGCGGTGAGGAATACGAGGACTTTATGCACTACGAGCAAAAATGCTTTGCCGAAACAGAGAGCATAAACAACAGTGTTTTTGCCTGGCTTAAAAATGCCGACGAGGCTGACACCGTGCTTATTGCAGGTGACCTTTCCTTTAACGGTGAAAAGAAAAGCCACGAAAAATTTCTTAAGCTTCTTTATGAACTCAAGGAAAGCGGTAAAAAGATTTATGTTGTTACCGCCGACCACGATTTTCAGGACGAGGAGTGGGAAACCTTTGCCTTCGGAGAAAATGGCAGATACTCCCCCGAAAGGACAAAAAGAGACGAGCTTTTTGATATGTACCGTGATTTCGGCTTCGGTGATGCCATTGTGGCAGACAGAGAAAATCTTTCCTACGTTGCACAGCTTTCAGAGGATGTGAGACTTCTTTGCATCAACTGTGACTATAAAGAAAAGGGCAAGTATTACTTCAAGGATGAGCAGCTTAAATGGATTAAGCAGCAGACCGAAAAGGCACGTGAGGATAAACAGACAATGATAGCAATGTGCCACTATCCCATTTTACCCGGTCAGCCTCTTTTCCAGCTTATTTCACCGATGATGATAAAGGATGCCTATGAATTTGCATGCTTCCTTGCCGACGAGGGCGTAAAAATGATTTTCACAGGCCACATGCACAACCAGAGCATCAACTTTATTGACACAAAAAAGGGCAACCGCCTTTATGATATCACAACGGGTGCTATCATCGCTGACCCTGCCTTTATCCGCCATGTAACCGTTACCGACGGCAAGGCAGAAATAAAGAGCATCCCCACCCCCGACTTTCAGTGGGATACCGATGACTGCAAAAAATACTTGAGTGATATGTTTGACAGAATGATTGTCAACGTGCTTACCGACCTTCGTGACGACACAAAAAGAGCAATGCGAAAATTCCATCTTGAAGAAAAGCCTGCAACAGAAAAGGCTCTGCGCACAGCAGGTAAATTCATCTGTTCACTTAAGGTAGGCTCACTTGCAAAAATGCTTCTCATAAAATGTGACAAATCGGTAAGGGATATCCGTGTGCTTGACTTTGCAACAGAGCTCGTGCGCGGCATCTTCGAGGGTAATCAGAGCTTTAAGGAGGGTACACCCAAGGGTGATGTATTCCTTGCCCTTTTAAAAAGACTTTCTCCCGTGCTTAAAAGAATTGACCTCAAGGGCTGGGACGGTAAAAAGGCTGACCTTTACGATATTCTCAAAAACACAGCAGGCAATTACGGTATTGACGACTACAATGCCGTGCTTGAATGGTAATATAATTTCACTATTGCAAAAAAAATTTATATATGCTAAACTTTATTTATGAAAGCTTTATCAGAAAAAATCAAACATAACTACGGCAAGCTTCTGCTTTTTGCGGCTATGGCAGCATTTTATTTCACCCATGGCTGTCCTATAAGATTTTTTACGGGTATCTCCTGCCCCGGCTGCGGAATGTCAAGGGCACTTACGGCGCTTTTAAGGCTTGATTTTCCTCTTGCCTTTGAGATGCACCCTCTTGTATTTCTTCTCCCCGTGGCGGCAGTTATATATTTTGCAAGAAGACTTATACCGAAAAAAGCTTTAAGGCTCATTTATACTTCGGCACTTATACTGCTTGTTACGG
>JBGVGP010000273.1:0-10063 GCA_045121735.1 Acutalibacteraceae bacterium | reverse complement strand
GGAGATGTCAGCTGTAAGCTGACAGAGGGGACGGCCGCCGTCAGCGGCGCCTATGAATTTTGACCACTGCGCCATCATCACCTCACTGTATCTGCCACAGGCAGCGTTTTGGTGATGATGCACGGTACCAATGTACAGCTTTGGAGCAAAGAAAAGCCCTTCCTTCACCCTTCTTGCCAATTTGTCTGACTCGGCAAAGGAACAGCAATGCCGTGAAGTGCTTGTTAATAAGTGCTGAAGGCAAGTTGATACTTCAAAGCAACAATAAAGGGTTAAGCATCGAGCTTAACCCTTTTTCTTTATTATTCAGCTGTCAGTGTGTTGTACTTTTCTTCAATCATTGACCAGAGTGCAGGATTTTTGTCTCTGTAAAGCTCGAATTCGTCGACAGCTATTTTGTAGGCTGCTTTTTTCTTTTCGTCATCTTCGTTTTCATAAAGCTCAAGCACGCTGCGAATTTCTTCTACTGTGGATGTGAGCTTGTTGTCATCAGCCTTGTTTTCTTCAAAGTCGGAGAAAAGGGCACGGATTTTGAAGGCGCGCACCATATTTGAACGCTTATCCTCTGTAAGGTCGTAGAAGAAGAAGGGGATAATTGAAAGCAGGGTGCCTATAAGACTGCAGATGATTATAATTTTTAAAATCGGGTTACGGAAGTCGGCGTTATAAAGGTCGTCAAAGTTGTTGGTAAGACCCTGTGCGCCGAGAATAAGAGGCATTGCATAGCCCGTTGCAAGTGAAATTATGCTGCCGATGAAAACGCCGCTCTGGTCCATAAAGCCCTCAAGACGGTCGCCTGTTTTATACTGCTGATAGTCCATGATATCAGCCTTTATTGCCGGCAGATAAACAATTGAAAGTGCGCCGAACATATCCTTGATAAACATAAGCGCAAAGAAAAGGATATAGTTTTCATAGCAGGTAAGCATAAGTGCCATACAGGTTGCCTGCACCGAAAGGGACAAAAGGCAGATTTTCTTTTTACCGAGCTTATTTGTAAGAGGTGCACCGAGGGCAAGACCGGGAGTTGAGGCTTCACCCTTGATGACGGTCATAATCGAGTAAATAGCGGCATTGTTCATACCGTAATAGAACACGTACTGGAACAGTGCGGAGTAGTTGTAGTTGAGGAATGAAATCCAGCTTGAGCCGTTGACAATCCAGAAATACTTGTTTTTGGAAACCTTTTTAAGGCCCTCGAAGAAGCCCATTTTCTGAACGTACTGCTTCGGTACAATGATTTTTTCCTTTGTACCGAAGATGCAAAGCATACTCACGCAGGCGCCGAGTGTGCAGAAAATCGGAAAGGCAATGCGATATGTCTTCATATCGTCAAGGGGACCTATAAGAGGAAGCACGGGATTGATTACTGTAGGTGCAAAGGAATAAACTATTGAGCTTATGCCTATTACCCAGGAGCGCTCTGACGAATTGGGCGAAAGCACCTGCACAAGGCTTGAATAAGCTGCAAGGTAAAAGGGCGAGCAGAATTGCAAAAGGGTGTACACAATAAAAACAGAAACCATTTTTGTGTTGTAGCTCATGCTTTCATAGGGAAGGTACACAAACACCGTACCGAGCACTGCTGTTGGAATACCCATATAAAGCAGGTAGGGACGGAATTTACCCATTTTGCTTCGGGTATTATCAAAGAGCATTGCTCTTGTGGGAGTAATGAACAGCATAATCAAGGTGACAATGGCGTTCATTGTCTGAATATCGATAAGGTTAAGACCGATTGCGGGACCTACAATCATACTGCCTGCATCAAGTGTGATTTTACCTACAAGGGCAGTTATAAAATAAACACCGGCACCGCCTACTGAGTAGGCCGCCATTTCCTTGAAGGGTACATACTTACCCTCGGCAGGCACGTGCCACTGACTTTTTGCATCGGCAAGTAATTTTTCGCCCTTGTCGGCAAGTCCTTTTACTTTTCCCATTTTCTTTTCTCCTTTCAGTCTGCCTTATCAATAAGATTAAACAGCTTCTGTGTAAAGCCGTATTTCTCTGTAAGGGCTCTTATCGGCTCAAGGTCGGGCTTTTTTGCTTTTTTCAGCTTGCAGCGAAGCATAAGATTTTTAGGGGAGTGGGCAAAGTCAACAAATTCAATAATATCCGTTTCATATCCGCAGCCCTTAAGTATCTCTGCTCGGATGCTGTCGGTAAGAAGAGCGGAGAATCGCTCCTTTATAAGTCCGTGCTCTAAAAGCAGGTCAAAGTCGCCTCCCTTTTTAATGCTTGCGCATACCTCGTGCTGACAGCAGGGGACGGAGAAGATGTGCTTTACCTTGTTTTCTATTGCGTGGTAAAGGGCAAAATCCGTTGCAATATCACAGGCGTGAAGAGTGATTACCATATCAACCCTGCCTTCGTAAAGCTCGCCTTTTGTAACATCGTTTATGTAAAACTTAAGGTTTTCGTAGCCGTACTTTTCTGCAATTTCGTTGCAGTGCTTTACAACGTCCTGCTTAAGGTCATAGCCTATTACCGTTGCCTTGACCTTTTTGATTACGGTAAAGTAATAGTAAATAATAAAGGTCAGGTAGCTTTTGCCACAGCCGAAGTCGAGTATTGTAACCTCGTCCTTGCCATACTGACTGAAGGCGTCGTCAACAATTTCAATAAAGCGGTTAATCTGCTTATATTTGTCATACTTGCTTTTAACTACCTTGAAATCCTCTGTAAATACGCCGAGGTCAACAAGAGCGGGAATGTTTTCACCCTGACGGAGAATGTAGTTCTTCTCCTTGTTGTGGCTTGCATTTTTTTCAACCTTAATTTCGTTGCCCGTAAGCTTTCTTTTTGTCTTGTCGGGAAAAATTGTATAGTGAAGCGTTGTGCCCTCTGCCGTAAGACAGCACTGTGAAAAGCTGTGACGAAGCTCTTCGTCAATGCGCTCAAGAAGCTCCTGTGAGCTGAGGTTTTCGTGAAACGCCTGAGGTCCCTTTATTTTTTCAAGTTGCCACATTTCACCCTTTTTTGACATAAAGGGTCGCAGGGTGATTTTAGAATATTCATAAGCCTTGTCTCTTTTTGAGGAAAAAACGATTTTTTTGATTTTTCCCGTGAGATTTTCTATGTCCTTACAGATGATGTAGTTCATATGCCTTCTCCTTTTTTAACTCTTTTTCAATTCTATCACAAATAAAATTAAAAGTACATATTATTAACAGATAATTGTTGACTACATTTTAATTTTAATGTATACTTTATAAGTAAAAATGTACCCTCATAAAGAGGATTTTTCAACTGTAAAGGAGAGAAAATATGAACGGTAAATTTTCACTTGACACATCAATGAAAAAGGTGTTCCCCACACTGCTTATGGCAGCAGGCTTTGCCGTATGTGCAGCGCTTCTTATAACAAGGCTTAACCTTGTTAACCTTGTTTGTTTGCTTTACTGCTGCATTATGTCAGCTGTAATCACTCTTTCTCTTATCATTAAGAAAAAGGTATATGCTCCTATGCTTCTGGGCTATTCGGCTTCAGGCATCGGTGTAATTCTTTTTCACATAATATGGGGCGCAGATGCAGGCTTCGGTGCTTTTATAAGCGATAAGGCTGAGGGCTGGTCAAGTGCTGCAAATGCACTTTTCACAGGCGACGGCTCCTTTGTAACAAGACTCGGCGGTAATATTCTTCTTGCTCTTCCCTGGATTATTGCCCTTACAGGTCTTTTCCTCGTTGCAAAGAAAAAATGCAACAAAACAGGTCTCAAGGCTGTTTCCTCTGTTGCACTTTCCGTGCTTCTTATGGGTGCATCTGTTTTCAGCGTGCTTATGGGCAACCACAGAACTAAGCCCGTTACCGAAAGACTCTGGGACGGTCACGATGATTACCTTGACAAGGTTGACAAGGTAAAGAGCGATAACCCCAACGTGCTTTTCATTCTTATGGACGATATGGGCTACGGTGACACCTCACTCAACGGTGCAATTTACGATACACCCAATATGGACTCCATCGGTGAAAACGGACTTAACTTTACAAACTTCTATTCAGGCTACAGCGTATGCTCACCTGCTCGCTTTGCAACTCTCACAGGCCGTTATCCCTACAGAGGATATGCCGATAACGTTATCTATCCTACAGTGCAGACAACAGGTAATTTTGCACAGACCAGAGTATATAACTCCTTTGAAATGGGCAACAATGTTGACGGTATGCTCGGTGATGAAATCACAATTGCAGAGGTGTTCCAAAACGCAGGCTATGCAACAGGTGCCTTCGGTAAGTGGCATCTCGGTGACTACGGTGAATATCTTCCCACAAAGCAGGGCTTTGATTACTTCTACGGAAGCCACCACGTAAACGATATGTACGCCTTCTATCACGTAAGAGAAGAAAACGGTGAATATGAAATTGTTCACGGTAACGATGAAATGCGTGACGAAAAGGGCAAAAAGGACCAGAGCATGCTTACCGAATGGATTCACGGTGAAATCAGTGCATGGATTACCGACAAGGCAGAAAAGGACGAGCCCTTCTTTGCTTACTATGCAACTCCCTGGCCTCACGGTCCCGTTTTTGCAGGTGACGATTTTGACGGTGCTTCAGGTATGGGCACCTATGTTGACTGTCTTACAGAGTTTGATACCTATCTCGGTGAGCTTTTCAACACAATGGAGGATCTCGGTGTGCTTGACGATACAATCATTGTCTTCACAAGTGACAACGGTCCTGCACTTGAGGGCTCTGTAGGTGACCTTCGCGGCGGCAAGTATCTCGCCTATGAGGGCGGACAGAAGGTTCCCCTTATGATTCGCTGGGATAATAACAACGGACTTTTCAAAAAGGGTGAAACAAGAAACGAGAGTGCAACCTCAACCGACTTCTTCCCCACGCTTATTGAAATGTGCGGTATCACAGGCAACGGTGGTGAAAAGAACTATCTTCCTGCTGACCGTGAGATTGACGGTGTTTCAATGATGCCCGTTATCAAAAACGATACTCCCGTTCACGGCAAGGAAAATCCCATTCTTCATATGAAGCGTGAGGATATCAAGGCTATTCAGTACACCGTTACAACAAAGAGTGTGCTTGAAAAGGAAGAGTACAAGGACTATACATACCCCGTGCTTAAGGATAACGATTACATCACCTTTAAGTATTTTGATAAGATTCAGAATGATAACTCTGCATTCTGGGATAAGAACCGTAAGAACTGGCTTCACATTCTTACCGATGACTATCAGGAAAACTACAACAGAACAGTTACATATCCCACAATTTCCGATGAAATGCACGAGAAGCTTGACAGCATTCAGAAGGGTATTTCCGAAAACAGAAGAGGTATAATAAAATAATGCCACCGCTTTCAATAATGATAAAGCCTGCCTCGAGCCTTTGCAACTTAAGGTGTAAATATTGCTTTTACTGTGATGTTGCTGCTCACAGAGACGTGTTCTCTTTAGGTAAAATGGAGCTTTCTACGGCAGAAAGACTTATAAAAAGTGCCCTTGACTTTGCCGATGGCTGCAGTGTGGCCTTTGCCTTTCAGGGCGGTGAGCCTTTACTTGCCGGCAAGGAGTATTTCAGACAGTTTGTTGCCCTTGTAAAAAGCTACAACAAAAAAGGCTCTGAAATCTACTACTCAATTCAGACCAACGGCACCCTCGTCGATGACGAATGGGCAGAGCTTTTCAGGGAGAATAAATTTCTTGTAGGCTTAAGCCTTGACGGTGACTATGAGGGCAACAAGTTCCGCGTTGACGCCGAGGGGCAGAACTCCTACTACAAAATAGTAAGGGCGGCAAACAAATTCACAAAGCACGGTGTAGAGTTTAATATTCTTACGGTGCTTACAGGCTACTGCGCCGAAAACGCAGAAAGAATCTACAAGCATTTCCGTTCAATGGGCTATAAATATATTCAGTTTATTCCCTGTCTTCGTCCTATGGGGGACAAAACGGAAAGTGAGCTTTATATGACAAGTGAGCAGTACGCTGACTTTCTTATAAAAATATTCAATTTATATGTTAAGGATTTCACAAGAGGTAACTACGTTTCAATCCGTCAGTTTGATAACTGGGTCAGAATGTACCTTGGCGAAAAGCCGGAGCAGTGCGGTCTTATGGGTCACTGCACACATCAGCTTGTTGCAGAGGGCAACGGTAATATTTACCCCTGCGACTTCTACTGCACCGATGAGTGGCTTTTAGGAAACATAAACGAAATGAGCCTTGAAGAAATGGCAAAAAGCAAAAAGGCATACGAATTTATAAAAGAGAGCATTGCCGTTAACGATAAATGTAAAAAATGCTCCTATTATCCCATATGCAGACAGGGTGGCTGTAAGCGTAACCGTGAAAGCGGCGACTACTGCAGCAGCTATATGAAATTCTTTTCCTCATGTCTGCCGCTTTTCAGAATGTTCAGACGCTAATTAAGTTAGAAGGTAATTTTTAATGAAGAATCTCGGTTATTACAACGGAAAATATGATGAGCTTGAAAGCATGCAGATACCAATGCTTGACAGAGTATGCTTTTTCGGTGACGGTGTTTACGATGCAACCTATTGCAAAAACTATGTCATTCACGACCTGAAGCAGCATGTTGATCGCTTTTACAGAAGCGCAGACCTTCTTGAAATGGAGGTGCCTATGTGCAAAAGGGAGCTTACAGAGCTTCTTTGCGACCTTGTAAAAAAGGTTGATGACCATGAGCAGTTTGTTTATTTTCAGCTTACCCGAGGCACCGGGATAAGAAACCACATTTACCCCGATACCGAAAAGGTAAAGGGCAACCTTTGGGTTGTGCTTACGCCTAAAAAGATAGTTGATACCTATAAAAAGGTTAAGCTTATCACCCGTGAGGATACAAGATTTTTACATTGCAATGCAAAAACCGTTAACCTAATTCCTGCCTGTATGGGTGCCAATGCAGCACATCTTCAGGGTGCCGACGAGTGTGTTTTTCACCGCGGAGACGAGGTTACGGAATGTGCCCATTCCAATGTGCATATTATAAAGGACGGCAGCTTTATCACACATCCTGCCGACGAAAAAATACTTTGCGGAATTTCAAGGCTCAATCTTCTTTCAAAGTGCAAGGAGCTTGGTATTCCCACCGAGGAAAGAGCCTTTACAGTAGATGAGCTTTTTGCTGCTGACGAGGTAATAATTTCCTCCTGCGGATCCTTCTGTCTTGCGGCAAGTGAAATTGACGGCAAGGCCGTAGGCGGTAAGGCAGGGGATATGCTTAAGGCTCTGCAGGATTCCCTTGTTAAGGATTTTGAAGAAGAATGTGCGGTATAAATTGAGAAAGGAGAGGTTTTGTGCCTTATTACAGAAGTGCGGTTGAGGTTGACCTTGATGTAATCAGGGATAACTTTACCGAGATAAAGAAAAGAGTCGGTGAAAGCACAAAGGTGCTTGCAGTTATAAAGGCTGACTCCTACGGCCACGGTGCAATTGAGGTTGCAAGAGAGCTTGAGGGCAGCTGTGATTTTTTTGGTGTAGCCGATATTGACGAGGCTATGCAGCTGCGTATAGCAGGCTTCAGCACACCTATTCTTATTCTCGGTCGTACCGACCCTTATTACAGTGACGTTATTATAAAGTACGATATACGACCCACGGTTTCCTGTATGAGTGACGCTGTTGCCCTTTCTAAGGAGGCCGAAAAGCAGCAGAAGAATGTTAAAATTCACGTTGCCGTTGATACGGGTATGAGCCGTATCGGCTTTCAGTCCGATGAAATAAACGAAATTATCGAAATTTCAAAGCTTCCCTTTATTGAGCTTGAGGGTATCTTCTCTCATTTTGCAACTGCCGACGAGGCAAGCCTTGAAAGAGCAACAAAGCAGCAGCTGCTTTTTGATAAGATTATTTATTCTCTTGCTGCAAGGGGAGTTGAAATTCCCGTAAAGCATATGAGCAATTCAGCAGGTATAATCAACTTCGGCGAAAATTACGATATGGTAAGAGCAGGTATAGTCCTTTACGGTCTTTATCCCAGCCACGATGTTGACGAAAGCCTTCTTCCCGTTAAGCCGGCAATGCGCTGGGTAGCTAAAATCAGCCATGTGAAGACACTTCACAAGGGCAGAGAAATAAGCTACGGCGGTACCTTTGTAACTAAAAAGGAAACCGTGGTTGCAACTGTTCCCGTAGGCTATGCAGACGGCTACCCCCGTTGCCTTTCAAATATCGGTGAGGTGCTTGTAAAGGGTAAAAGAGCACCCATTATAGGCAGAATATGTATGGATCAGTTTATGATTGATGTTACCGATATTCCCGGTGTGGAGCTTGGCACAGAGGTTACCCTTGTAGGCCGTGACGGTGATGAATGTCTTTCAATGGAAGAGGTTTCAGAAAAGGCATACTCCTTTAATTATGAGCTTCCCTGCAGAATTTCAAGACGAGTGCCCAGGATTTATTATAAACAGGGCAAAGAGGTAGTGAGCCTTCATTATCTGCTTGATTAAGACTTTAATGTTGTTTTAATTATTCGTTGTTATATTTAAGGAAACAGAAAAAGGGGTGACTGTATGGAAAAAAGAAAATTTGATATAAGCTCCCGATGGCTTCATATTATAGCAATGGTCTTTATGCTTATGGACCATATGTGGGCAACGGTTTTTACAAACGCACAGTGGCTTACCCAGGTGGGCAGACTCGCTTATCCGATTTTTGCCTTTATGTTAGTTGAGGGCTACACCCACACGAAAAATCTTAAAAAATACGTGCTGAGGCTTTTGTGCTTTGCTCTTATAACAGAAATCCCCTTTAACCTTATGGTGGGTAACAGAGTTTTTTATTATCCTCATCAGAACGTACTGTGGACATTTCTTATAAGTATAGGTCTTATGTACCTCAATGACCTTGCACGTAAAAAGGACAAATGGTGGCTCAGCCTTATTACAATGGCAGGTACGGTGGCTCTGGGATACATTCTGGGCTACATAACCTTTGTTGATTATAACGCGGCGGGTATACTCACGGTACTTCTTTTCTATTTCTTCAGGGGAAGAAAATGGTGGTGCTACCTCGGTCAGCTTGCAGGTCTTTACTATATCAATGTTGAGCTGCTTCAGGGTCTGTTCTTTGAGGTTGAGATTTTCGGGCATAAGATGGAAATTGTTCAGCAGGGCTTTGCGATGCTTTCACTTGCGTTCATATGGCTTTATAAGGGCAGACAGGGCAAAAAGAGTAAGGTATTCCAATATTTCTGCTATGCCTTCTATCCTGCACACATTCTGATACTCTGGATTGTATCAAATCTTATAAACAGATAAAATATGCCGTCAGGTTAAACCTGACGGCATATTTTTTGCTTTCTGATTGTTGCTCTTGTGACTCTATCGATAAGCAATCAGACTGGTGAGAGAGTTACAAGATGACCTTTTCTTCACTCCGAAGGTGTACATAGGTACTCCGAGAGGGTGAAAAAAGGTCAAAACAATGCAAATAGAGGTTGAAGCTCGATGTTTCAACCTCTCTTTTAAAATTATTTTATTTTGTTTGCATTCTGATTCAATTAAGCACACGTAAGCATTGTTGCTCTTGTGACTCTATCGGCAGTCTGATATTACATTTCGGGGGGCTGATAGCCCGAGGTAGAAACATTCATATTTACTGCGGTGAAAATCTTATCGGGAAGGCTTAACTGATTGATTGCGCCCACAACACCCGTGATAACAGGAATGAAGCATACAAACCAACCGATTGCAACTGCGATGATTTTGTTTGTCCATTCGCTGTCGATGTTAACTGTAAGCTGTCCGTTGATAGCGGCAAAGTTAACCTTACATTCAACACCCATACCGAGAATGTTTGTAAAGCCGTCACGGTCCTTCTTTACGGTAAGAACACCTGACTGAGGCGAAATCATCTGCACGCTTGCTGCGTAGCCCTGGGTTTCCATTGTGAGTGCAACTGCCTTGATTACTGAAAAAAGGTCAGCCTCGGGATTTAAGGGATAGTTTCTTAATGACATTTTTATTTCCTCCTTGATTTTAAGAGATTAATTTTTCAAACAGTCTGAAAAGCATTCCGCTTTCAAAATCGGCATATACTATGCTGCTGTCGGAGCTCATCCTTATTATGTACACCGTAA
>JBGVGP010000272.1:0-6311 GCA_045121735.1 Acutalibacteraceae bacterium | reverse complement strand
AGTAATGGAACTTTACTGTTAATTGCATAATTTGTTTTAATACCTTTAAGCTGAAAAAATTTGTGTTTTTCGGCTTTATTGTTATGCTCTTTTTATTACATAAAAATTTTTTAAAATGGCTTGACAAACAGTAACAGGTTTGTCAGGTTTTTTCTGAACTTTTTTACATATGTAAGGGGTTTCACCCCTTACCAACCCTGACAAGCTTTTGTAAAAGCCTGACCAAAACTTTACATTTTTCAGCCTATTGCTTCCTTGAGCTGCTTCAACGCCTTTTCAAGAGTTGCTCTCGGACAAGCCATAACTATACGCTGATACTGCTCACTTGCCTTACCGAAAATATCACCTGCGTCAAGCCAGAGCTTTGCCTTGTTGATAATAAGGTCATTAAGCTCCTCAGCGGTAAGACCGAGACCCGAGCAGTCAATCCATGCAAGGTATGTTCCCTCCGGCTCAATAAGCTTAAGCTGAGGAAGATTTTCCTTCAGGAAATCTCTTAAATAATCAAAGTTGCCCTTGATGTAAGCAAGACACTCTTCAAACCATTCTTCACCCGTAGCGTAGGCTGCCTTACAGGCAACAACACCCGGATTACTCGGTACAGTGAAGCCTGTAACATCAATTTCTGCCATATACTTTTCACGGATTTCTGCTGAAGGAATAAAAATGTTTGAAAGCTGCATACCCGCAATATTAAAGGTCTTGCTCGGTGCGGTACAGATGATTGTTCTGTCCTTCATTTCGGGCACGGCATCTATAAAGATATGATGCTTATGGCCTTCAAAAACAAAGTCACAGTGAATTTCATCGGCTACAACGTAAACGTTGTGCTTAAGGCAGATTTCACCGATCTTCTGAAGCTCTCCCTTTGTCCACACCCTTGAAACAGGATTATGAGGTGAGCAGAGAATGAAAAGCTTAACGTTGTTGTCAATAATTTTCTTTTCAAAGTCCTCAAAGTCAATGTAGAACTTGCCGTCTTTACAGACAAGAGGATTTTCGATTATATTTCTGTGGTTGTTACGGATAACGTTGAAGAACGGATAGTAAACGGGAGGCTGAATGATTACGTTGTCCCCTTTTTCGGTAAGAGCTCTTACAGCGTTTGCAAGGGCAAAAACAATACCGGGGGTTTTGATAAGCCATTCCTTTTCGTAGGTGAAATCAAAACGTTTTTTAAACCAGGCGGCTACTGTTTCGTAATAATCGTCCTTTGTATCACTGTAGCCGAAGATACCTCTGTCAAGGCTCTTCTGCAATGCTTCGATGACTCCCGGAGGGGCCTTGAAGTCCATATCTGCCACCCAAAGAGGAAGCACGTCCTCGGGAAGTCCCTTTTCCTTCGCAAAGTCAAACTTGAGACTGTCTGAATTTTTTCTGTCTATCACTTCGTTAAAATCTGTCATATTTTACCGCTCCTTTTCCATAGGTAGAATGCAATTTCTCTCTTATGTCATAATATCATTTTAATACGGCACTGTCAACCAAGAACTGTAAATAAAAAAAGGTAAAATACTTTAACATTTTAGTTGACAAAAGCGGTAAAGTCATGCTATCATTTTAATGTATTTATCAAGGGGCAAAATCCCTACAGATAGGACAAAAATAAAAAAGGAGACAAAACAATGAAAAACACTTCAAAGAAAAGCATTGCAAAAATCCTTCTTGCTCTTATGATAGTTTTTGCACTTGCAATTCCCATGACAAGCACTGTTTTTGCAACAGATGACGTTATGGCAATTTCAGAGGATGCTGCCGTTCTTACAATCGGCGCTGACGCTGAAACAGCCTTCTCCGTTGACATCGACGGCGAGGTTACCGATTATGACCTTACAGACGGTGAATCCGCTGCAGCATATGTTGACTCATATGCAGACAACCTCACAAACGACCCCGGCTTCAGAGCACATATTGAAACTGCTCTTAACAAGGTTCGTGAGAGCATCGGTTCATACGCAACCTTTGCAGCACTTCTTGCTCCCGTAATTGCTATTGTGCTTGCACTTATCACAAAGGAGGTTTACTCCTCACTTATCATCGGTATCGTAGTTGGTGGCTTCATCTATGCAGGCGGCAACTTCGAAACTGCAATCAACCACGTACTCTTTGACGGCTTTGTTGCAAGCCTTTCAGACAGCTACAATATGGGTATCATCATCTTCCTTGTACTTCTCGGTGCTCTTGTTTCAATGATGAACAAGGCAGGCGGCTCCGCTGCCTTCGGCCGTTGGGCTTCAAAGCACATCAAGTCAAGAGCAGGCGCTCAGCTTGCTACTATTCTTCTCGGCTGTCTTATCTTCATCGACGACTACTTCAACTGCCTTACAGTTGGTTCAGTTATGCGTCCCGTTGCAGACCAGCAGAAGATTTCACGTGCAAAGCTTTCATACGTTATTGACGCTACAGCAGCTCCTATCTGTATCATTGCTCCCATTTCATCCTGGGCAGCAGCAGTTGCAGGCTTCGCAAGAGGTGCAGGTGCAGACAGCGGTATGAGCCTTTTCGTTCAGGCTATCCCCTACAACTTCTACGCACTTTTCACCATCCTTATGATGGTTGTTATCGTAATTGCAAAGATTGAATACGGCCCCATGAAGCTTCATGAAAAGAACGCTATCGAAAAGGGTGACCTCTTCACAAGCGGTGAAAGAGTTGAGGCTGACGATGTTGCAGCTAACCCCAAGGGCAAGGTTATCGACCTTATCCTTCCCGTTGTTGTTCTTATCATCTGCTGTGTATTCGGTATGATTTACTCAGGCGGCTTCTTCAGCGGCGAAAACTTCATCGATGCTTTCTCAAATTCCGACGCTTCAGTTGGTCTTGTAATCGGTTCAGCAATTGCTATTGTATTTGCTATTGCTTACCTTCTTATCAGAAGAGTTATCTCCTTCAAGGATGCAATGTCATCACTTCCCGAAGGCTTCAAGGCAATGGTTCCCGCTATCCTCATCCTTACATGTGCATGGACACTTAAGGCTATGACAGATTCTCTTGGCGCAAAGATTTACATTTCACAGCTCGTTGAAGGCAGCGCAGGTGCATTCCAGTCCTTCCTTCCCGCTATCATCTTTGTTATTGCTGTCGGTCTTTCATTCGCAACAGGTACATCATGGGGTACCTTCGGTATTCTTATCCCCATCGTGCTCAGCGTATTCGAAGCAGGCAATCCTCTTATGATTGTTTCAATTTCAGCTTGTATGGCAGGTGCCGTTTGCGGCGACCACTGCTCACCCATCTCCGATACAACAATCATGGCTTCTGCAGGCGGACAGTGTGACCACCTCAACCACGTTTCAACTCAGCTTCCCTATGCTCTTACAGTTGCAGGTGTATCATTCGTAACCTACATTATTGCAGGCTTCCTTCCCCAGTGGTACATTTCACTTCCCATCGGTGCAATGCTTATGGTAGCAACACTCTTTGCTATCAAGGCTTTTACAAAGAAAAAGGCTTAATCAGATTGTCAATAATGGCACAGTAACGCATAAAGCGATTTCTAAAGCTTAATAATTTGTTGTTCGGCGAAGCAGCATCGACCTGCTTCGCCGATGCTTTATGCTTGACGTTTGTTTGCCCTCTCGCAGTACCTCGTACAGCTTCGGAGCAAACAAAACGCCATCCTGCACCATTCTTTCCAATCTGTAACTTATATCAATAATGGCACAGTAACGCATAAAGCGATTTCTAAAGCTTAATAGTTTGCCCTGTCCGTTCAATATCGGGCAGGGTTTTACTTTGCTTATATTTCTCTTTTGCACTTTACAAATCATCTTTTAGTGGTATAATTTAAATGTAATAAATATACCAAAAGGAGAATGATAATATGAAAATTGCAGTAACACATCAGATGGGACAGATTTTTCAGCACTTCGGTCATACCGAGCAGTTCAAGCTTTACGATGTAACCGACGGTGAAATCACGGGCATAAAGGTAGTAAACACCAACGGCAGCGGCCACGGTGCACTTGCAGGCTTTCTTAAGGAAAACGGCGTAGACGTGCTCATCTGCGGCGGTATAGGCGGCGGTGCACAGGAGGCACTTAAGCAGGCAGGAATCAAGCTTTACGGCGGTGCTTCCGGCTCTGCAGATGCAGCAGTAGTTGCTCTTCTTTCGGACAAGCTTGCCTTTAATCCCGATGTACGCTGTGACCATCATGACCACGAGCACGGCGAGGGTCATGTATGCGGTGACCACGGCTGCGGCAAGCACTGATAGAAAAATTAAAGTTTTTTTGATTACTTTTTTTACAAAAAAAGTAATGCCCCGCGGCGAGCGGAAAAATAACAAGTAAAGTGTAAAGAGAATAAAACTATGATTACTTTTGAACACTTGAACAAATTAAAATTTCCTGTTACAGCAAACAAGCTCTTTAATATTCTTGCTGATAATATGGCTGTTATTGCCCCTACCGGCAACAGCAGAAAAGAAGATTACAAATGCTGGTATAAAGCTGTAGGTGCCGGTTTACGAAAAAAAGAAAGACATATAATTCTTATAAAAGATAATGACACAATAATCGGCTTCTTTCAGTATTATATAAACTCAGACGCCCTTATGATGGAAGAAATCCAAATTAAGCCCGAATATCAGGGTCGAGGACTTGTCAGAGAATTATATGCTTTTGCAGACTCAAACATTAAAACAGATGTTGAATTTGTTGAAGCTTATGCAAACACAAAAAACACCCGGTCTATAGGTATGTTAGAAAAATTCGGGCTTAAAAGCATAGGTCTTAACAAAAACGGTTGTTCATATCATTTTAAAGGCAGAAAGACTGATTTGAAAAAATGGTATGAAAAGAATTAAGGCTTCTTCAATAAGTTCAGCTTTTAATTCATTTAAACAAAGCAAAAACACAAGGTCACGGATTTTATTTCCGTGACCTTAACTTTATATCGTTTAATACCAAGAGGGCTCTGCCCTCTTGACTCCCGCAAGCTTTTGTGAAAGCTTGACCAAAACTTTACATTTTTTGCCTTAACCCTTTGCCAGCTTTACTATGTCCCCTACTCCGTCAAGTATCATTGTAGGTCTGTAAGCATAGGTGTCGGGTGTCTTATCGTTAGATACGCCCGAAAGCACAAGCACAGTCGAAACGCCTGTTTCAAGGCCTGCTACAATGTCTGTATCCATTCTGTCGCCGATGATTACAGCCTCTGCTGAATGACAGCCTAAAAGCTTAAGACCTGTGCGCATCATAAGAGGATTAGGCTTGCCGCAGAAATAAGCCTGTACGCCCGTTGCCATTTCAATAGGGGCTACAAGTGCTCTGCATGCAGGTGCAATGCCGTGCTCAATAGGACCCGAAACATCAGAATTCGCACCGATAAGCTTTGCTCCGCCAAGTACAAGGTTAGTTGCCTTGGTAAGCGTATCAAGGGTGTAGGTTCTGCCCTCACCGATTACAACATAATCAGGGTTAACATCATTCATTGTACAGCCCGCCTCGTAAAGAGCGTTAAGAAGACCTGCTTCACCAAGTGCATATACACTACAGCCAGGTGCCTGCTCCTTAAGAAACTCTGCTGTTGCAAGGGCACTTGTGTAAAAGTGCTCCTCACCTACCTCGAGACCCATTCTGTGAAGCTTCTGCTGAAGCTCACGGGGTGTAAGTCCGCTGTTGTTTGTAAGAAAAAGATATTCCTTACCCTCCTCATTAAGCCAGTTTATAAATTCTGCCACACCGGGGAGTATTATATTGCCGTGATAGATAACTCCGTCCATATCACATATGAAGCCTTTTTTTGAATTAAAATCAATTCTTGCCATTTTTTACCTCCTGTAAAAATTCTTATATATAAATTTGTTACTAGCTTCTCATATTTATATTATAAATTACTTCTTTGGAAAAGTCAACAAATTTTTCTACACTTTATCGTCATTTTGCACAAAAACTCTCCGGTCGTTATCAAACAAGAAAAATCAGAGCTAATAATTGCATTTAAGAGCTTTAATAAGCACTTTTTAAGTTGATTTATTTACTGTGTTATGTTAAAATTTATATATAATTCACAAAGGAGAGAAAGCATTATGATTACAGGCAAAAACATTGTTCTTACAGGCTGTGACAACGGCATCGGTCTTGAGGTGCTCAAGCTTCTCAAGGGCAAAAACAAAATACTCTGCGTTGATAAAAATATCGGCAGACTCGAAGCCTTTGCCGACGAAAGCACCTTTATTATGCAAAAGGACGTTTCATCAAAGGAAGCCGTTGACGAAATATTTGAGGAAGCTATAGAAAGGCTCGGCTCAATTGATATTTTCTATGCAAATGCCGGCTATCCCTACTATGAGGAAATAAACTACTGCG
>JBGVGP010000271.1:0-7452 GCA_045121735.1 Acutalibacteraceae bacterium | reverse complement strand
CTTCCTTTTCTCTCATGCGCACAAGCTCAAGTCCGCCCGGTTCGTGATCGTAGCCGAGAAGATGAAGCATTGAGTGAACGGTAAGAAAAGCGATTTCTCTGTCAAACGAATGGCCGTAAAGCTCAGCCTGCTTGATAGCGTGCTCAATTGAAATAACGATATCGCCAAGTAAAAATGCGCCTGTATCCTGGTTGACGTCATAAACTCCGTCAGCACCGAGGGGGAATGAAAGCACATCTGTTGCCCGGTCAATACCTCTGTGCTTAAGGTTAAGCTCGTGAATTGCCTCGTCGTCAACTATGGTAACACTGATTTCAACAGAGCCCTTGAAGCCTTCTGTTACAAGCACGGCGTTGCAGCAGCGTCTTATAAGCATACGCACTCCTGTAGGAATTTTTACAGCGTTCTGGTCATTTGTAATAATTACCTTTATTTTGTCCTTCATTTTCTCTTTTTAACCTCCTCATATTTTTCGTAGGCCTTGATAATATCCTGCACAAGTCGGTGTCTTACGACGTCCTTTTGTGTGAATTTGATAGTTTCAATATCTTCAACACTTTTGAGGATTTTAATAACCTCAACAAGTCCTGATTTTTTACCGTCGGGTAAGTCTATCTGTGTAATATCACCGGTTACAACAATCTTTGAGCCGAAGCCGAGTCTTGTAAGGAACATTTTCATTTGTTCGGGGGTTGTGTTCTGCGCTTCGTCAAGGATTATGAAGCTGTCATCAAGTGTTCTGCCTCGCATATAAGCAAGGGGAGCGACCTCGATGTTTCCTCTTTCCTGATATTTCTGGAAATTTTCGGGACCGAGCATATCAAAAAGTGCATCGTATAAGGGGCGCAGGTAAGGGTCAACCTTCTGCTGAAGGTCACCGGGGAGAAAGCCGAGCTTTTCACCTGCTTCAACGGCAGGTCTTGTTAATATGATTCTGTTAACCTGCTTTGACCTGAAGGCGTTTACGGCAAGCGCAACGGCAAGGTAGGTTTTACCTGTGCCTGCAGGGCCTATACCGAATACGACAGTGTTATTTTTAATTGCTTCAATATATTTTTTCTGTCCAAGAGTCTTTGCCTTGATGGGCTTACCCTTTGCGCTGATGCAAACACAGTCAGAGCTCATGGATGAAAGCTTATCCTCGTTCCCGTCGCGGACGAGAGAGAGTACATATCTTATGTTCTGCTCGTTGAGTGTTTCACCCTTATTTATAAGCAGCAGAAGATTTTTTATTGCACGCTTTGCTTTATCGACGGCTTCTTCATCACCCTTGATTTTAATTTCACTGCCTCTTGTGATGAAAGCAACGTCAAACTCCTTTTCAATAAGCTTTATATTCTCATCAAAGGAGCCGAACAGACTGACTGCGTGCTCCATACGTTCTATGCTGAATACTTCTTCTGTCAAAAATTACACCTCGTTTGTGTCAAAATACACATAAGTTTACTCAATATCTTTTAAATTTTAGCACATATTTTCAAAATTGTGAATACCTTTTTCTAATTTTCTTTCAAAATATCGCTCTTTTTTCCTATAAAATCGATGCATTCATATTCGGCAGATATTTTACAGCCGTTGCCTTCATTATTAATTTTATAGTCGGCAGCTATTATTTTTGTGTTTTTCATATTTTTATATTCATTCTCGGTAAACTCGTCAATTATCTCAATGAGCCTGAATTCATTATTGTCGGCACTGATTTTTGCAGTGTTTATCTTTTTAGTCACGCCAAAGGGCAGACTGTGCCTGTCTATGTAAACGGATTTATCATATTCATATCTTCCGTCATAGGCAGCAAACGCCTTCAGTGAAAGGGGAATATCAAGTGAAAAAATATTTACTGTGCTGAATTCCTCTTTTTCAATAAGCTTGCCGCGTGCTTTACTTAAGTCAGCGCAATAGCCTACAGATTTTTTATGATAGGCAGAAAGCTTGCCGTCGGCGGTGTGAAAGTTTACCGACCCGTCGGAATTTTCCGATATGCCGCTTATGAGTATATCTCCTTTTTTTACTGCATTGCCTCTGGCAGTGTTGGAAACGCCCTCATAGGTTTCGTTTGAAATAATTACTCCGTCAAAATCGGCAATTATATTGCATGGTCTTTCATCGCTTACACTTTCTTTTTCGGTGTCGTTATATTCTCTTAATTCAATAACAGCCTTGCTTCCCTTTATGTTCACCGATGCCCACAACAGTCTTCCGTTGAAAAGGTTGACGATTTCTCTGCCTGCAGCGTTTTTGTCAAAGGTAGGGGTAAAGGTGCCTCGGTCAAGTCCCAGTACCCGGGCAGTACCGATGATTTCCGATTTGTTTATGCTTTCATTTCCACTTACCTCAACAAACCAAACAAACTGATTCATTGTATACATAAATAAAATCGCTGCAAGCATTCCCGTTAATAATATCTGCCGCTTTTTACGGGCTTTAAGCCAAAATACAAGTCCGTGTTTTTCTGTTATTTTAATGCTTACCCCACATTTTCTGCGTATAGCCCTAAGCTTGTAAAAATCCTTGCAATATATTTTTGTGCTTACTACCTTGTCTTTAAAGTTTATATCCCAAAGGTGTATCCTTTCTTTATTGCATAAATTAAGGAATCTTTCGGGGAATCCGCCTGTAACCGATATGAGAAGATATGAATTTAGAAAACGGTAAATTTCCAGTAAAGCTGTCATATTTTCCTCACAACGCTGAAAAAGAAATGCCGGTAAAGTTTCCCGTTACCGAAAAAGCATCGCCTGTCAGTGCCTTAAGGCTTATATCAAAGCCCTCAAAGGTTATAAGAAAGCTTTTGCAGTTTATGCAGGCAAGACAGTCATTATATTCAACAATGCCGCAGCAGCCTTCAACCAGCGCTTCGCGGTTAGAGGTGAGCTCAATAATCGGCTCAAAGTGCGGATTCGGTACTGCAGGAATATGTGTTTTCAGGCTGTATTTGTAATTATTCATAATTCATCACACTCCTCGACATATTTTATGAGCGCAACGGTGTTAAAATTCTGCATATTAAAATAAATATTTAATGGTGATTTTTATGTCTGCAGTTAACAGTGCTGTTTATAAACTCAAAGAAAATAAAAGCTTTTATCTCGTGTTTGTGCCCACAGTTACACTTGTGTTTGTCTTTGCTTTTTTGATGCTGATTTATCCGCAGGTTGCCGCTGATGGTGTAAAAAAGGGGATTTCTCTTTGCTTGGAAACAGTTATTCCGGCGTTGTTTCCGTTTATGTTCGCCGTAACGCTGATTTACGATATAGGAATTTTCAATATCTTCATTCAGTGTGCTGACGGCTTGATGTACAGACTTTTCAGACTTCCCGGTGTTGCATTGCCGATAATGCTTATGTCGTTTCTCGGTGGCTTTCCTGTAGGTGCAATTCTTATAGAAAAGGCCTTTGAAGACGGTGAGCTAACAAGCGCACGGGCACAGCGTATGCTGATGTTTTGTGTAAACCCGGGACCTGCTTTCACGGTTTCTGTAATAGGAGTCGGAATAATCGGCTCGGCAAAAGCAGGGGCAGTAATTTATATATCGGTAACACTTTCCTCACTCATTGTTGCCTTTCTTTCACGCTTTATAGATACGGAGCCTGTAAGCTTAAACGTCAAAAGAAAAAATTCTGCGTTGCTTTGTAATGCGTCGGTGCTTTCGGGTGTTATAGGTAAAGCTACTAAAAGCATGGCAAATATATGTGTATCTATTCTTGTTTTCAGCTGTATTGACAGCCTTGCGGAAATATTGTTCAGCAGTGAGGGTCTTTCGATATGTTTCGGTATGCTTTCAGAGGTTACAAACGGTGTTATAACTGCAAGTGAGCATTTTTCCTTACCTGTAGTTGCGGCAGTTGTTTCCTTTTCGGGTCTATGTGTGCATTTTCAGGTGTTGCCCGTTATTCTTAAGCTGAAATTAAAATACAGGCTGTTTTTTGCAATAAGAGTGCTGACGGCAGCCTTGAGCTGTATGCTGAGCTTTGTAATGCTGCAAATTTTTCCACAGTATGATTCTGTTATTTCCCTGGGTATAAAGCCACAGAATGCTTCGCTTGAGGTGCCCTTTCCCGTCTGTGTGTGGCTTATGGTTATGTGCGGCTTGTTTCTTATCGGAGATAATTATATTTTAAGCAAAAAGCTATCGGATAAAAGTGCATAATATGGTACTTTGTATTGATTTTTTCTCTTTATTAAGATATAATAAAAACAATTATATCTTAATTTCGGAGTGATAGTAATGAACTTAAAGGATTTGTGCTTTGAGCTCGGCGATGCAGTCGGCGTTTCAGGTCTTGAACAGCCTGCTGCCGCAGTAGCTTCTGCGCATCTTAAAAAATATATGAGCGTTACCTCTGACGCTCTCGGAAATGTTATTGGCACTACAGATAAAGGTAAATTCAATGTGCTTCTTGACGCTCACCTTGACCAGATTGGTCTTGTTGTAAGAGGCTTTGACGAAAAAGGCTTTGTGCTTTTCGACAGAGTCGGCGGGGTCGATGTGCGCGTGCTTACGGGTGCAGAGGTTGTTTTACACGGTAAAAAAGACATCTTCGGTGTAGTTTGCTCCGTGCCGCCTCATCTTGCAAAAAGCGACGACAGCAAAAAGCTTGATGTAAAGCAGATGGCAGTTGATACAGGCTACAGCAAGAAAGAAGTAACAGATATTATTTCAATCGGTGACAGAATTACCCTGCGTAATTTTCAGTATGAGCTTCTCGGCGATAAAATCTCATCAGGCGCCTTTGATGACAGATGTGCCGTTGCGGCAATTCTTTATGCACTTGAGCTCACCAAGGGTAAGCTTGATAACGTAGGGCTTACAGTTATGTTTTCTTCACGTGAGGAAACAGGAGGAAGCGGTGCTAAAACAGGCGCATTTTCAAGCTGTGAAAGTGACTGCTCAATAGTTGTGGACGTAGGCTTCGGTGACGACCCTTACACATCAAAGGAAGAAACGGTTAAGCTTGGCGCAGGTCCCTCAATCGGAATTGCCCCTATTCTTGATAATGATTTTACAAAGGAGCTTATAGCTGTTGCAAGGGATAAGGAAATTCCTTATCAGCACGACGTTATGGGCAGAACAACAGGCACAAATGCTGACGGCATTACCGTTGCAGGCGCCGGTATAAAAACTGCTCTTTTATCAATTCCTTTGAGATATATGCATACGGCAAATGAAATTATCAGCCTTAAGGATATTGAATTCACAGGCAGACTTATTGCAGAATATCTTCTTGAAAAGGAGGCACAGTGCAATGCTTGATTATCTTCGCGAGCTTTGTCTTATTGACGGAATTTCCGGCAGAGAGAAAAATGTAAGAGATTATATTATCGGCAAATTATCGTGTCTTCTTACAGGTGACGATTATTTCAAGGTTGACCCTGTCGGCAACCTTATAGTTTTCAAAAAGGGTAAGAGCACACCGAAAAACAAGGTTATGCTTTCGGCACATATGGATGAGGTAGGCTTTATCGTTACTTATATCTGTGACAACGGCTTCCTTAAATTCACAAATGTCGGCGGTGTTGACAGCAAGGTTGTATGCGGACGAGCCGTTTCAGTGGGCGATAATGCCGTTGCAGGTATAATCGGCCAGAAGGCTATGCATCTTTGCAGCGGTGACGAGGGCGCTGCCTGTAATGAGCTCGGATCACTTTACATTGACATAGGTGCCGATAGTAAAGAAGATGCTGAAAAGGTTGTTTCAATTGGTGACAGTGTACATTTTAAATCGGATTATGTTGAATTCGGTAACGGTAAAGTAAAAGCAAAGGCCATTGATGACCGCTTCGGCTGTGCTGTAATGCTTAAAATGCTCGAGAATGAGCTTGAATATGACACTTATTTTGCCTTCCTTGTTCAGGAGGAGATTGGCTGCAGAGGTGCAGGACCTGCCGTGTTCAGCGTAAGACCCGATTACGCAATTGTTCTTGAGGCAACTACTGCTTCGGACATTGCTTTTGTTGATGAGGAAAACACAGTTTGCCGTCACGGTGAGGGTGCAGTTGTTTCATTTATGGACAGAAGCACAGTATACGATATGGAGCTTTTCAAGGGTGCCTTTGCCCTTGCAAAGGAAAAGAATATACAAATACAGCCAAAAACAACAGTTGCAGGCGGTAACGATGCAGGCACAATTCATAAAAGCTGTGAGGGTGTACGCACAATAGCAGTTTCACTTCCCTGCAGATACATCCATTCAGGCACCTGTGTAGCCGATAAAAATGATATGGCTTCCTGCTATGCCCTTGCCGATGCTCTTAAAGAGGTATATGCCACTGCTTAAGCGTGCGGCGGCTGCTGACCTACAGGAAATAACAAGGCTTTGTCAGGGCCGTATAATCGGAGCAAGGATACTTTGCTATGTTCTTGCTTACGGCTTCGAGAGAGATTTTCTTGAGGTGTGGGTTGTTAAGCAAGAAGAAAAAGCGACAGGTGTTATTGTAAGATTTTACGATGATGTAACCTTGCTTTACGATGAAAATGCTGATATAAGTCAGCTTGAAGCCTTTATAGGTATGTTTTACTTTAAAAGTCTTACCTGTACTGCTGACGTTTGCATCCGTCTCGGCTTTAAGAATGCACTTATAAAAAGAGGCTACCGATTTAACGGTGATGTTGCTGATGAAAGCTGTGATTCTCTTGAAGAAGACGATTACAGAAGGGCATATAAGCTCATTTCTTCGGAGATACCTGATTCATTCACTGATGAAAGAGAGGCTTATTTGTCTTTCTTGTCTGATTTTACATTCAGAAAAAGACGTGAGCTTGCAAGAGGCGTCTGCACACACTTTGACGGTGCATTATCAAGTGTTGCTCTAACCTCGGCTGAAACAAAAAATTCCGCAATAATCAGCGGTGTTGCCTGTGACAGAAGCTTACAGAAAAAGGGTTTAGGCAAAAAAACAGTTCTTTCACTTGTTAAAATTCTTGCTGAAAATAAAAAGACTGCTTATGTTATTGCTCTTAACGAAAGCGCAGAGGGCTTTTATGAGCATATAGGCTTTGAAGAAACGGAAAAAATTGCGTTTATTGAAAGGGAAAACGATGTTTAATTTTGATGACAGACTTAACGATTTAGCCACAAAAGCGCTTAAAAAAGCGAAGGATGAATTTAATTATATTGATGAGGTTACCGAATATAATCAGCAGAAAATGCTTAAAGCCTTTATAGATAACGGCGTTTCAGAAAGTGTTTTTGCTGAAAGCACAGGCTACGGCTACAACGACCGCGGCAGAGAGATAATCGACAGAGTATTTGCACAGGCTGTTGATGCAGAGGACGCAATGGTAAGGCATAACTTTACCTGCGGTACACATACTCTTGCAGTTGCTCTTTTCGGTGTGCTTCGTACAGGTGACACAATGCTTTGTGTTTCTGGTAAGCCCTACGATACAATTTTGCCCGTAATAGGAATTTCACCTAAAAATGAAAGTGAGGATATGGGCTCACTTAAGGA
>JBGVGP010000270.1:0-8059 GCA_045121735.1 Acutalibacteraceae bacterium | reverse complement strand
CAGTTCTTGATGAAAAGCATCAAGCAGAAGCACAAAAGGCATTGAGAGCACTTATCCCCAAAGAGCCCGAGGCTTTTGATGCCAACGGCAAGGCGAGTGCCTCATACGGTGACTGGGTGCTTGAGATTAACGAAAAGGGCGGTATAGGCGCACTTTCCTATAAGGGTAATGAAATCATCCGTCAGAACAGTGAGGCGCTTATTACCTACCGTTCCTTCTGTTATAAGGACTATGAATTCTGGCTCAACAACTATTCCCGTGACCTTGATGAAACTGCCGTCTGGGCTCTCGGGGATTTTGCAAGACCTAACCTTAAAAATTATGAGGGTAAGTACCCCTCGGGCAGATTTGATTACTCTGCAGAAAAAATCTTTGCCGAAGGAAATACGGTAAGGGTTAACCTCACCTGTGACAAAAAGCTTTGCGATGAGCTTGGTGCGCCGAGGCTTATTCAGGTTGTTTATACCCTCAGCGAGCAGGGTGCTGATATTGATGTGCGCTGGTTTAACAAGGACGCAAACAGACTTACCGAAGCGATTTATCTCAACCTCTTCCCTTGTGCAAGGGACGTTGAGCTTAAAAAGCTCGGCTGCAACGTAAGACCCGATGAGGTTGTGCTCAACGGTAGCCGTAACCTTCACGCCGTGGAGAGCGTAGGCTTTGGTGGTTATGAAATTGAAAATATTCATTCACCTCTTGTGTCCTTCGGCAGAGGTAAAATCCTTGAGTTTGATAACAAGCTTGAAAGCGTAGAAAAGGACGGCATCAGCTTTGTTCTTCAGAATAATGTGTGGGGAACAAATTTCCCCTTGTGGTATGAGAACAATGCAAAATTTGTATTCAAAATAAAAATGAGATAATACTGACTATCCCTCTGCAGTAATGCTTGATACTGCAAAGGGATTTTTTAAAACTCCACTGAGCGTAGGTTGTAAAAGTTATTATATACGGTTATAATGTATCCAACGAAACAAAGGAGATAGAATATGAATACCTACATAACTGCTTCAACAATAAAAAAGCTGCGAGAGGAAAAGAATCTCACACAGCAGCAGCTTGCCGAAGAAATAGGTGTTACTGCAAAGGCAGTTTCAAAATGGGAAACAGCAAAGGGTCTTCCGGATATTTCACTTATTGAGCCCTTGAGCAAGGCTCTCGGGGTTTCGGTTATGGAGCTTATTTCGGGTGAAACAGTTATAAACAGGAACGCATCGTCGAATATGCTGCTTTCAAAATTCTATGTATGCCCCTTGTGCGGCAATGTTATTCATGCTACGGGTGCAGCAGTAATAAGCTGCTGCGGAATCACGCTTCCGCCTTCAGAGGCTGAGGAAATTGATGAAGCTCATACTGTAACGGTTGAAAATGTCGAGGATGAAAAGTTCATTACCGTACAGCATGATATGACCAAAAAGCACTTTATTTCTTTTATTGCCTATGTAACAACAGACCGTGTTCAGTTTGTCAAGCTTTACCCCGAGGGTAACGCCGAAACAAGAATGCAGTTTCGTGGAAGAGGCTTTCTCTACATCTACTGTAACAGACACGGTCTTATGAAAAAGAGAGTATAAAAAATAAAAGCACCCCAGGGTGCTTTTATTTTTTACTCTTCAATTCTTATCTGTGTGCCGAGATTTACGCTCTTCTGAGTTCCTATGGCACCGTCTTCAAGGCAGATGAAATACTGATATTTGTCAGGCTCAAAGGTGAAGCTTTCGTCATCAGCAGTAATTCTACAGGTAATAAGGCTTTTGCTTTCAGTTTCAATGAATATTATGGCAGGGGCTCTTTTTACCATTTTTGAGCCGTCCATTACGCAAACAGTTATATAGTTTTCATTGCTTTCGGCTTCTTCACCGGTGAGACCACTGACTGCAATCAGGACTTCGTTGTTTTCGTTGAAGCTTTCTTCAACGGCAAGTGAAACCTCCTTGTAGGTTCTGCCTCTTGTGTCCTTGCCGCCGGAAACATTGGGACTATAAACCAGTATGGGCTCTGTGTATTCAGCAACAGTGGACTGCTCTTCTTCTGTAGTAGACTCAGTTGTTGATTCTGTGGTCGACTCAGTTGTTGATTCAGTTGTTGATTCTGTGGTCGACTCCGTGGTGGTTTCTGTTGTGGTTGTTGCTGTTGTAGTGCTTTCTGTGGTTGTTTCTGTTGTGGTGGTAGCCGTTGTAGTAGTGGCTGTTGTAGTAGTGGCCGTTGTGGTAGTGGCTGTTGTGGTGGTAGCCGTTGTAGTTGTAGCCGTTGTGGTTTCGGTAGTAGTTTCGGTTGTGGTAGGCTCTGTGGTTGTAGTGGGGGGCAGAGTCTGCTCGCCGAAGGTTACGTCCGGTGCCGCAGTGGTTGTTGTAGTTGTAGCTTTGTTATCCATGCTTCCCTTTGCAATAAATGCGATTATTATCGCAAGTATAGCCACAAGGCCGATAATGATGAAGTACCACTTCTTGTTAACCTTTTCGCCCTCTTCCTCTTCATCCTCATCCTCGTCAGAAAAGATTTCGGCAAAGTCCTCCTTTTCCTCCTCGGTAACATCATTGTGGACAACGGGGCTTTGCTCGTAAAGAGGAATTCCTGTGTCATCGGTGATGTGATAAGGATTAACCGGCTCAACGGGAGGCACAAAGATTTCTGTTGCATCCTCGGGCTCAGGGATGATATAGTTGTTTTTCAGTGCCTCGAAAAGAGCGGCAGGATCTGAAAAGCGTTCGTTTACGTTGTAGGCCGCCGCCTTGTAAATTACATTTGCAAGCTGAGATGTTCCGTTTGACGGAGCGGGGAAAAGGTCGCCTCTTATACGTCTTGTAAAGGCTGATTCTCTGTCCTCGATTGAAACAGGTGCAGGGTATGAGGGCAGGAAGGGGAGTCGGTTGTTGTTGATGAGCTTATAAAGGAGTATACCAAGAGAATAAAGATCGGAGCTTACATCCTCGTCGGAATTTTCGTAAAGCTCGGGAGCAATGTAGGAGGAGACAACCTTGTCCTCACCGAAACGGCTGTTGCATACGCCGAAGTCACCTAACTTATAGTTGCCCGCTTCATCAACATAAATATTTTCAGGCTTAATCTCGTGGTGAATTATGCCAGCCTGTCTGAAGCCTTCAAGAGCAAGGCATATATCACAGCCAAGGTCAACAACATCGTTCTGGGTTATGTCCTCGGTTTTGAGATATTCATTCATGGGGCAAAGAAGCTCCATAAGAATAACAAGGTAGAAGCAGGAGCTTTCCTTGATTATTGTATAATCAAAAAAGCGTACTATATTTTTGTTGTCTGTCAAGGTAAGCATTTTATCCATGCTCTGTCTTACAGAAAGCTCAACCTCATCAAGATACTGCTGAACATTTTCATAAATGCCCGAGGAAATAACTCTGCTGAGCTCCTCATCTCCTGAGGGAAACTTTACGGTTTTGAGGCACTGGTATTCTGCCTGACCGTCAATGCTTCTGCTGACCTTGAACACCTTGGAGTGTCTTCCTTCAGCTATTTTGCCTTCAACTGTCCATTCACCGAAAAGCGGTTCATAGCTATTAAGCTTATCTACGGTCATTTTTTCAACTCCTTTATTGCTTGTCTGGTAGTGAATATTATTCAAGTAATAATAACATTATTACGTTCTTAAGTCAAGAAACAGAATTTGCCTTGAAAATATCATTCTGCAAATTCAAAGCGTTTAACGGTTTTTCCGTCCCTTTCTACGGTTTCGTTCCACATGTCGGCAGGTCTTACCCAGAGTCCGCCTTCACCGTAAAGGGCCTTGTAAACCACCATTTCTTCAAGGGTTTCACTGTGTCTTGCCGTGCCGATTACCTCGTATTCGTTGCCCTTGAAATGTCTGTATTTACCTTTTTTGATTTCCATATTATTTTGCTTTCTTTCCGTATTTTATCTGATTTACAATAAAGCCTGCACCGAGCCAGATAACAAGCACGGGAAGGAAGACAATTGCAAGAAGCGCAAGTGAAATAACAACAGGGAGAGCCTTTTTGCTTCTTATGTATCTGCTTGTCTGCTCCTGCTTCGGGGGAAGCTTATCCCAAAGATGAAGCACTGCATCAGCATCGCAGATGCCGCTGTTATAAAGTAAGGGCTCAACAAGCGCCTGTGCCGAATCAACACACTTGAGAATTTTTCCGAGCTTTACGCCGAAAAGCTCAAGAATGCTGTCAACGATGGAAAGAAGACCCATTGTGATTTTATATTCGGGAGTTTCGGGACTGTAGGGGCCGTCACCGCCGTAAAGGTTGGTAACAAGGGAGATGATGAAATCTACAACCTTTCTGTCCTTTATATCCTTGATGTCACTCTTTTTAACACCGCTTTCCTTTTTGCAAAGGGCGGCAACGTGACCGATGGTGAGCTTTCGCAGTATTTTTGCAAAGGGCCTTAAAATCCAGCCTATTTTATAAATAAGCTCCTCCTTTACGCTGAATGCGGTAACCATCTTTGCAAGCAGAGGAATATCTGTTGCCGCGGCGTCAATTACTCTGCCGATCATACCGAAGAACTTGTCGGCAAGGTGGTCCTTTAAGCGTCTGCCGTCTATGTCGCATTCAACATCCTTTGCCTTTACGTCAATTATACCGTTTGCAGGGTCAAAGGTAACGTTTCTGAAGGTTGCAGGGTAGCCGATAGCCGCTGCAGTTGTAATATCATAGAAGACCTTGTTCTTCTCGGTGTATTTGTAGGAAATGTCCTGCATATGGGTGTGACCTGTGAACATATAGGAAACGCCCATTTCGGTAAGCTGGTCAATTCTCAGGTCGGGGTCCTTCATAATGTTGCCGCCGCCGATAACCTTGTAGAAGGGAGAGGGTGAAAGCATAGGATGATGGGTCATGGGGATAATGAACTGACCGTTTCTGTTTGCATCCTCAATCTGCTCGGTAATCCACTCGAAGCATTCCTCTGAAAAGCCGCTGCCGTTTTTACGGTTGCTGTCGTCGTTAAGAGCGAAAAGACGGTAGCCGTCGCAAAGCTGAACAACGTAGCTCATGCTTTCTCTGTGAACGGCAATAGCCTCGTCAGGGCCGAATTCACGGTACATATCGTAAAGCTCGTCTCTTTTAACGGCAGGCACAGTGATAACATCGTCACCTGCAAACTTTCTTGTAACATCACCGTCGTGATAGTCGTGAGTAGCAGTGATAACGTAAACCCTTTTGCCTCTTTCTTTAAGAGAGCGCAAAAGCTTTATAACGCCCTCGTGTGCCTCAACCTCAGCCTTTGTTGTAACGTCACCTGAAACAAGAACAATTTCAGGCTCGTCTGCTGCAAGCTGGTCCATAAGTGAGGCAAGGATTTTCTCGCAGTTATAAAGGTCGTTGGGTGTTTTGGCGTTTTCCTTTTCAAAGGCCTTGCCTGAAACACCTGTTTCCTTTGAGTAGTAGTGAATATCGGAAATGATATTTATTTTTAACGGTTTATGATTTTCGTACATATTTTTTCTCCTTGAATTTTTATTTAATCCGGGGAATTATGCTTTTTTGATTACAAGGCTGTGGGCTGAATGTCTGCCTGTTGCAAAGGTGAGCTCAACAAGTCCGTCGGTATAGGTGAAATCAATCTGCTTGCCGTCAAGCTCTGCTGTGTAGCTCTCCTTATCCTTCATAACGCAAAGAAGGGTCATTCTTTCGTTTTCACCGTAGCAGCTGAAGTTAATCTGTGCCTTGGTGTAATCCTCATTGAAGCTTACCTTGTCAAGGTAGGTGTCAAAGCCTACGTTGACTGTGCCGGGTGAGTAGTAAGCCTTGAGCCAGAGGTTGAGAGGTGATGAAAGTCCGCCGAAATTGTGGAACCAACCGCCGCAGCCTGTTACGGTGTTGACCATTTCAAAGGTGTAGTAGGTTGATTCAACCTCTCTTTTCCATATATTGAGAGCAAGGTGAGCAATATCTCTTGCAAGGTCTGCTCTGCCCATATCAAGCATGCTCTTCCATATGAACCACTGATGGGGGAACCAGATGTTGCCGTTCCAATAGCCGTTTACTCTGTAGTAGGAGGCACTCTTGTCAACGGCGCTGATACCGAAGGGGGTGTGCATTTCATTTTCATTTTCAAGGTGGGCAAGAATTTTTGCCTTCTGATTTTCGTTACACAGGCCTGCGATAAGGGGATAAATTCCGTCAAGACCCTTGTTGAGATTTTCTCCCTCGGGTGTTGTGAATTTCTTCACGGGCTCGTAATTTTCGTCGTGAAGCACATAGGCGTAGTAGCCGCTTTCCTCGTCCCAGGAGTAGGTGTCGAGTGCTTTTCTGAATTCGGCAATGTCTTTTTCGTATTCCGCTGCGTCCTCGGGCTTGCCGAGCTTCTTTGCAAGGATAGCAAGAATTTTACCGAAGCGGGCAACCTGTCCCGTTGTAATAACGGGCGAAGCCTTGTCGCGTACGTTCTGCTTCATCATTGCAACCTGTGCAGGATAGTCGTCCATACCGCTTGTTGAATAGAAATAGTCATAGGTGGTAAGGATGCCTGATTTGAATTTACCTGTTGTTGAGCCTCTGATTTTACCTGCAAGGAAGAGGTAGTAGAGTCTTGCTCTGGGATAATAAGAAAGAAGGTGACTCTTATTTTCTGCCTTCTGGAGCATTTCGTAAAGCTGATAAATCTGCACGGGCACGGGTGAGCCGTGGTGAAGGAAGGCATAGTCGGGGTTATCCTCTTCGCTTAAGTAGGTGTCGAGAATGTACTCGGCGAATTTAGGTGCAATTTCGTTCATACCAAGACCGATAAAGCCTGAATCCCAGGTGTAAAGGCAGTCCCAACGCTTGCCGGGTGTGTGGTGGATGATATATTCACCGTGCTTGTAAATAGGATAAACAACATTTGTAAGAAGTGCAGAGGAAAGCAGCTGATTACTAAGGCGATAGGTTTCACCCTTTTCGTTGAGATTGAAGCGCACTGCCTTTTCTTTTGCCTTTTTATAAATTTCCTCGTAATCGGCTTCGGTAAGGTAATTGCATTCACCCTTTGAAAGCACAGCGTACTGCACCCTTCTTTCACCCTTTTCAATGAAAATGGTGTGAGAGATTGCATTGTGGAAAAAGCCGTTATCACTGTGCTTACGGTTGAAGGCACCTGTGAAGCTTTCGGTAAGGTCGTCAAAGGTTTCGTCAGCGTTTGAAAGCCTTGCTGTCATACAGTCCTCAAGACAGCCGGTTTCAATTTCTCTGAAACGGGTATTGCTGTCAAAAACACGAAGACGGTATTCGCCTTCTATTTTATTGTACTTAAGTGTAGTAAGGTAGCCCTGCTCCTTTTCCTCGTTAGTAAATTCGGGAACAAAGTTTACGGGCACGCTTTCAACGCGTACTTCTTTTTTATCTTCGTTTTCGGTAATGGCAATAAAGTCAAATTCTGCTGCTCCTGTGCCTTCGGCAACAAAGCAAAGCGCAAGCTCACCCTTACTGAGCTTGCCAAGGTGAATATGCACAAGCTCAGGCTCGTCACAGGGAGAAAGAGGTATAGTTGTTTTGCCGTTAAGGACAAAGGTAGCGGTGTTTTTGCTGTTTATGTAGTGAACGCCGACCTGCTTGCCCTGCTCGTAGTGGATATCACTTGTACGGTAGCGAAGTGTAAGCACGGCGTTTTCATAATCGTTTTTAAGCTCTGCCTTGTAGCAGACCCTGTCACCCTTTTCGGCACCGAAGGGCTTTATAACACGGTGTGGCATATGCCACTTTTCGGCTCTGTCGCCAAGTCCCTTTTCAGCGGTGAAGCGCTTATCGATGAATTCGCCCTTTTTTCTGCCGTCTGCGTTCTGCTGATCCCAGGGTCTGGGCGTGGCATAGGTGTATTCACTGTAATCCGTGGCCTTTATAAAGTCGCACTTTTCGGGCAGAAAAACCTCTGTGTATGAGTCGGCAGGATATTCTATTGATGAAAAATAGTTTACAACACAGTCCTTGATAACATCGGAATTGTTTATTATCTCTGTTCTTACAAGTGTGCTTTCGTCGGTGAGTCTTGTGTAAGAAACATCGGCATAAACCACATCCTTCCATTCAAGGTCGTGACGGTAGGAATAAAAGGAGTAATCCTCACTGCAAAGCCAGGGATGATA
>JBGVGP010000269.1:0-10308 GCA_045121735.1 Acutalibacteraceae bacterium | reverse complement strand
GTGAAATCACTGTAAGCAAGGAAGAGCCCACATGCTGCTGTAAGTGCGGCAGCAAGAATATTGAGCAGGATCCCGATACACTTGATACCTGGTTCTCATCGGCTCTCTGGCCCTTCTCAACTCTCGGTTGGCCCGAAAAGACTCCCGAGCTTATGCATTATTATCCCACAAGCACTCTTGTTACAGGCTATGATATCATCTTCTTCTGGGTTGCAAGAATGATTTTCTCTGCTTGCGAGCAGATGGGTCAGGTTCCCTTTGATACAGTATTTATTCACGGTATTGTTCGTGACGAGCTTGGCAGAAAGATGAGTAAGTCACTCGGTAACGGTATTGATCCTCTTCTTGTTATCGATCAGTACGGTGCTGACGCTCTTCGCTTTACTCTTGCAACAGGTAACAGCCCCGGAAACGATATGCGTTACAGTGAAAAGAAGGTTGAAGCAAGCCGTAACTTCGCTAATAAGATATGGAATGCTGCACGTTTCATTCTTATGAATCTTGATGAAAACGAGCCTGCTCCCCACATTCCTGCAGAGCTTGCTCTTGAGGATAAGTGGATTCTTTCACAGTTCAATACCCTTGCAAAAGAAGTTACCGAAAACCTTGATAAGTTTGAGCTCGGTATTGCCGTACAGAAGCTTTATGACTTTATCTGGGATATCTTCTGTGACTGGTTTATTGAGCTTGCAAAAATCAGACTTCAGAAGGGCGGCGATGATGCTGCTCAGGCAAAGGCAGTGCTTGTTTATGTTATGAGTGAAACCCTTAAGCTTCTTCATCCCTTTATGCCCTTCATCACCGAGGAAATCTGGCAGACTCTTCCTCACAACGGTGAAACAATTATGAAGTCAGCCTGGCCGACCTTTAACGATGCTCTTGTATTCACAAAGGAAGAAGAGCAGATGAATATGATTATGGATGCTATCAGAGCAATCCGTAACAGAAGAGCAGAAATGAACGTTCCTCCCTCAAGAAAGGCACATGTTTACGTTGCTACCGAAAAGAAGGAGCTTTTCGAAAAGGCAGTTGTATTTATGCAGAGACTTGCTTCCGCTTCCGATGTAACAGTTGGTGACAGCTTTAATCTTGATGGCAGTGTAAGCATTGTTACTGCAGAAGCAAAGATTTATATTCCTATGGGTGACCTTGTTGATTTTGAGGCTGAAAGAAAGCGCCTTAACAAGGAAAAGGAAGCAGCTGAAAAGAAGCTTGCTCAGATTAACGGCAAGCTCAACAATCCCGGCTTCCTTGCAAAGGCTCCCCAGAATGTTATTGACGGTCAGAAGGCTGATGCTGAAAAGCTTACTGAAAAAATCAAAATGATTGATGAAAGTCTTGCTGCTCTCAACTGATAGTTATAAGGAGTGTTATTTATGTCAAAGATATTTGCACACAGAGGCTTTAGCGGTAAATATCCCGAAAACACAATGCTTGCTTTTGAAAAGGCAGTAGAAATCGGTGTTGACGGCATTGAAATGGATGTACATCTTACCAAGGATAATGAGCTTGTAATCATCCACGATGAAAATATTAAGCGTACCTGTAACGGTGAAGGTCTTGTGCGTGATATGACTCTTGAGGAGCTTAAAAAGTTTGATGCCTCTGCAACCTATGTTGGCGTATACGGCATCAATCCTATTCCTACCTTAAGGGAATATTTTGAGCTTGTTAAGGATACAGATATCATTACCAATATTGAGCTTAAGACCGGTATTTTCGAATATCCTACCATTGAAAAAAGAGTCATTGATATGATTTATGAATACGGTCTTCAGGATAAGATTATCCTTTCCTCATTCAACCACTTTACAGTAAAGCGCTGTGAGGAAATCGCTCCCGAAATCAAGAGGGGCTTCCTTTGCGAAAGCTGGCTTATCAATTACGGTAAGTACACTGCCGAGCAGAATGTTCAGTGCTGTCATCCTATTTTCTGCAACCTTTCTCAGGAGGTTGTTGACGAAATGCACGGTGCAGGCTGTGAAATCAACACCTGGACCGTAAACGAGTATGAGGATATTGAACGTCTTGCTTCAATGGGCGTTGATGCTCTTATCGGTAATTTCCCCGACAGAATGATAGAAAAACTCAGATAAAAATTCAGGGTGGCGGTATATCTATATCGTCACCCGTTTGAGGTGTTATAATGAGATTACTTGTAATTGACGGAAACAGCATTGTAAACAGAGCCTTTTACGGTATAAAGCTGCTTACAACAAAGGACGGACAGTTTACAAACGGCATATACGGCTTTATGAATATTCTTATAAGATTAAAGCAGGAGTGTGAGCCTGACAGAGTTGCTGTTGCCTTTGATGTTCATGCGCCAACATTCCGTCATAATATGTATGATGCTTATAAGGCGGGCAGAAAGGGTATGCCCGACGAGCTTCGCAGTCAGATGCCTATACTCAAGGAGCTTCTCACCTTGCTCGGTTACACTATTGTTGAAAAAGAGGGCTTTGAGGCTGACGATATTCTCGGCACTCTTTCGGCACAGTGCAAGGGCGAGGATAAGTGCTTTGTTGCAACAGGTGACAGAGACTCGCTTCAGCTTGTAAGTGATAATACAACTGTTTTACTCGCTGCAACAAAAATGGGTAAGGCTACAACTGTTGTTTATGACAAGGCAAAAATAATGGAGGATTACGGTGTTGAACCCAAGGGAATGATTGAAATCAAGGCTCTTATGGGTGACTCTTCCGATAATATTCCGGGTGTTGCAGGTATCGGACAGAAAACAGCAGGTGACCTTATTTCACGCTTTGGTAATATCGATTACATCTATGAGCATATTGATGAAATTGATATTAAAAAGGGCGTAAGAGAAAAACTTATTGCCGATAAAGAAAATGCATACCTCAGCCGTACTCTCGGCACTATCAATCTTGAAGCACCGATTGACCTTGATATGGATTGCTACAAAATTGAAAATGGCGACCAGGGCAAGGCTATCCGTCTTCTTTCTCAGCTTGAAATGTTCGGTGTAATTGAAAAGCTGGGACTTACTGCTGATAAAATTGCTTTCGAACAGCCTTCTGAAGTGATTGAAAAGGTGAAAGTAAGCTTCCGTTATGAACGTGATCTTATGGGTCTTCTCGGCAGATTGAAAAATGCAGGCAAAGCATATTTTACCTGTGATTTCGACGCAGCAGATATTGTGAAAATATTCTTTTCATTCGATGATGAGGTGCTTTGCGTAGAAAGCAATTGTCTGGATTTTTATGATTTTCTTCCTGCTTTTTTTGAGGGAGAATGGTCAAAATATACTACCGATACCAAGCTTATTCATAAGTATGCACTTTCACACGGCTTTAAGGTAAATAACGTAAAAATGGACCTTGCGCTTGCCGGTTATATACTTAATCCTGCTGCAAACTCCTATGATGTTGACAGACTTGCCGCTGAATATGATATTTCTGCTCCCGAGCTTGTTTGTGAGGATGGAGAAAACGAAGATATTCAGAAGGCAGTTAACTGTGCTTGCGTAAAGGACATAAGTGAGCTTTTTCGCAAGCACATAACAGAGAATGGTCAGGATATGCTTCTTGACGAAATCGAAATTCCTCTTGCAGGTGTTCTTGCAGGCATGGAAAACGAAGGCTTCCTTGTTGACAAAGAGGGAATAGAGTCCTTTGGCATTGAAATGAGTGAGCGCATAGACAAGCTTACTCAGGAGATTTATGAAAAGGCAGGCTGTGAGTTTAATATAAACTCACCCAAGCAGCTAGGTACTGTGCTTTTTGAAAAGCTCGGTCTTCCCTGTAAAAAGAAAACAAAAAGCGGATACAGTACCAACGCTGACGTGCTTGAGGAGCTTGCTGAAGAATATCCTGTAGTTGCCCTTGTGCTTGAATACAGAACTCTTGCAAAGCTTAAATCAACCTACTGTGAAGGTCTCTTAAAGGTTATCGGTAAGGATGGCAGAATCCGTTCAACTCTTAATCAGACAGAAACAAGAACAGGCAGAATTTCTTCAACAGAGCCCAATTTACAGAATATTCCTGTAAGAAGTGAGCTTGGCAGCAGAATGAGAAGGTTTTTTGTTGCAGGAGAGGGGAATGTGCTCGTTGACGCCGACTATTCACAGATTGAGCTTCGTGTTCTTGCTCATCTTTCCGGTGACAGAACAATGATTGACGGATTTATCGGCGGTGAGGATATTCACCGTATCACTGCTTCACAGGTTTTCAATATGCCTATGCATATGGTAACACCGCTTATGAGAAGCCGTGCAAAGGCTGTTAATTTTGGCATTGTTTACGGTATCGGTGCCTTTTCACTTGCAAAGGATATCGGAGTAAGCCGTAAGGAGGCAGACAGCTATATCAAGGGCTATCTGCATCATTATGAGGGTATACGCAATTATCTTGAAAAGGTAATTGCAGATGCTAGAGAATGCGGTTATGTTGAAACGATGTTCAGACGAAGAAGATATCTTCCCGAGCTTACCGCAAGCAATAAAATGCTGCAGGCTTTCGGTGAACGTGTTGCTAAAAACGCTCCTGTTCAGGGCTCGGCAGCCGATATAATCAAAATTGCGATGGTAAAGGTTGCAAAGCGTCTTGAGACCGAAAAATGTAAGGGCAGACTCATTATGCAGGTGCACGACGAGCTTATTATAGAGTGTCCCGAAGGTGAAAAGCATCAGGTTGAAAAAATCCTTAAAGAGGAAATGGAAAAGGCCTGTGAGCTTGCAGCTCCGCTTACTGCTGACGTGAATACAGGCAGAACTTGGTTCGAAACTCATTAACATTGTTAATAATTTGTTATAATTCTATTTAAATGTTGATAATTTTTCTTTTGTGTTGTAGAATTTTTTTGATAAATCTGAAGGGAGATTTTACAATGAAGAAAATTATCAGCATTTTACTTTGTCTCATTATGGTGTTTTCGTGTGTCGGCGTTGCTTTTGCAGCAAACGAGGAAAACACCTATGTGCCCGATTACGATGAAAATACCCCTGTTGTTGTGCTTCACGGTATAGGCCAAAACAATACCTATATTCTTGACGAAAACGGCAACAGAAAGCTTGACGAAAACGGTGATTATATCACAGGCTGGCCTCTTGAAATTGATGTAGGCGCTCTTGTTTCAAGAATAATTCCTAACTTTATTTATTCAATAATTACCCGTAAGGATAACGGACTCTCCGACGCAATGAGAGAGGGTGCTTATGAATTCCTCTATGCTATACACAAGGATAATGAGGGAAATTATGAGTCAGACGTTGAGGTGCCCTGCTACAATTGTCCTATGTCAGAAATGCCTAAGGAGACAAGAGAGCATATATATGACATGATTCCTCTTCGCCGTTGCGGTGAAATTATCGGAGAAGATAACCTTTTCTATTTCGGTTATGACTCACTCGGTGATATTCAGGCAACCACAGACAGACTCCATAAATATATCAATGAGGTTGTTCTTCCTCAGACAGGAGCAGATAAGGTGAATATCTGTCCTATAAGCCTTGGCGGTACAGTTGCTGTTAACTATATCGGTAAATATCCCGAGGATCATAAGCTTATCAATAAGATGGTTTATGTAGTGCCTGCAATTGACGGCTCTGACATAGTGGGTGATGTGCTTACAGGTAACCTTAGTATTTACGACGATGACACCCTTTATAACAAGCTTCTTGTTACTCTTATGGGTGATACATTTACAACATATCTTCTTAATATGGCGCTTCGTGTTCTTCCCTCAAATGTTTTAAGACAGGCTCTTATCGGTCTTTGTGAGGGTGCTGTTGAGGCTGCTATCAGAAATACAACTCAGCTTTGGGCTCTTTGTCCTACAAGGTATTATGCCGAAGCAAGAGAAAAGTGGCTTTCAGACGATGCGCATACTGTTATCAGAGAAAAGGTTGATGCCTTTATGCAGGCAAGAGCTGATTTAGAGAAAAACACTGCTTCTATCATCGAAAACGGCGGCAGAGTTTATGATATCGTATGCTACGACCTTGAGCTGTTCCCGCTTACTGCTGATTATAAGACCACCAATTCCGACGGTATAATTCAGTCAGCTTCAACATCAATGGGTGCAACCTTTGCTCCTCTCGGTACAACTCTCGGTGAGGATTATGTTGCAGCCGGCACATACTGTAACGATGCTACACATAATCATCTTTCACCCGACGGTATAGTTGACCCCACAACAGGTCTTCTTCCCTGCACAACCTGGTACTTCAAGGGTCAGTCACACGAGGACCTTGCCAATAATGATGTTGTTCTTAACCTTGCAACAGAGCTTATGACCGATAACAATATGGTTGATGTTTACAGTAATCCTGTTGCTTATCCTCAGTTTAACGGTGCAAGAAGCATGAGAAACGTTAACAGAGATATTTCTCTTTGGAATAAAGCTGATAAATCAGATTTCACAGCCGATGAAATCGCAAAGGTAGAAGAAGCAATTGCCGCTGTTAATGCACTTAAAAGCGAAACAGTAATTGATTCCGAGAAGTGGCTCACTGCCCAGGATAACCTTAACAATGCTCTCGTTTCAGCAGGTGCCAAGGAAGGCGAAAAGGCAGATGTTTTCGGTGATATTCTCACTATGATATTCAAGGGTCTCAATGTGGCTCTCAATGAGGTTGCAGCAAAAATCGGTTTATAAAATTATAAATTTAAAGACTTACGGAGCTTTTCCGTAAGTCTTTTTTGAAAGGGTAATATGAAATATCAAAAAATAGTAGAAGGAAAATTTATTAAGCGTCTTAACCGTTTTGTTGCCGTTTGCTTAATTGACGGAAAAGAGATTCACTGTCACGTTAAAAATACGGGTCGATGCGGTGAGATTCTTCTTGAGGGTGCACAGTGCTTCCTTGAAGAAGCCTCAAATCCCGAAAGGAAATATAAGTATTCGCTTGTTACTGTAAGAAAAGGAGACAGGCTTATAAACATTGATTCACAGGCGCCAAATAAGGCTGCAGGTGAGTTTCTTTCCCAAGGCCGATTGTTTACGGACATTGAAAACCTTCGTGCTGAAAAGATCTTCGGCAATTCAAGATTCGATTTTTATTTTGAACACGACGGTAAAAAAGCATATCTTGAGGTCAAGGGTGTTACACTTGAAAAGGACGGTGCAGTATTTTTTCCTGATGCGCCTACCGTAAGAGGAACAAAGCATCTCAACGAGCTTTGTGAATGTGTGCGTCAGGGTATGGAGGCATATGCGCTTTTTGTTGTCCAGATGAAAGATGTTTCTTATTTTTCACCTAACAATATAACTGATCCTGATTTTGCAGCTGCATTGAAGCATGCTTTTGAGTGTGGTGTAAGGATACTTTGTTACGATTGCAGTGTTACTCCTAATGAAATGAATATTGTTGATTCTGTACCGGTAATACTCTGAGTATTATCGGTGCTTTTTTATGGATGAAATTATTAAATCATCTTAAAAAAATATTGCCAAACCGCTAAATTTATGTTATCATTAACAAATAAATAATGAAAATTCCGAAAGGTTTGTAAAATGAGATTAAAAAATAAAATTGCTTCGTTTTTTCTTGTCCTTTCTGTTCTGCTTTCGTGCTTAATTTTATCTTGCGCGGCAGTAAGGGAAGAAGAAACCGCGCTTTCAAAATTTTACTCTGACCGTTCGTCATTGCTTTGTATTTCACATAGAGGAGATACAGCGAGCTATCCTGAAAACTCTCTTGCCGGTATTAAATCAGCCTTGAAAAAGGGTGCTGATTTTGTTTCTGTCAGCCTTGATAAAACTGCTGACGGTGTGTTTTACCTTTGTGAAAGAGAAAGTCTCGGCAATGTTTGCAATGCCCCTTACGAAAGTCTTTCTCAGATGAATTCTTCTGAAATTGACAATTACCGCCTTTATGACATTTTCGGCAAGGAAACTGAATACAAGCCCACTTCACTTGTTGAGCTTATTGAAAATACTGACAGTAAAGACGGAATTATTCTTGATGTAACCTCCGAGCACAAGGATGAGGTATATGGAATTCTTCGTGAAAGGGATGCGCTTTACAGAGTTATTATTCGTGTAAAGGAAAGCTCAGGTAAGCTTATTAGCTGGGCGGAAAGCAAGACTGAAAGGGTTAATGTAATTGCTGTTTACGGTGGAAATATTATTTTCAGCACTATTTCCGCAATGAACAATTTTACAAAAGCAGAAATGCCTGCCGTACAGTACCAGAGCAAAAATTATTTTAATGTTGCTTACGGTTACTTTTTTGTAAACAGATATCTTCATACCGGTAATGCCCGTGCTGTTGCAGCGACGTATTCTCCTGACCTTTGCGGTCAGAGAGGCGATAGCTCTGACGGTTGGAATGAGCTTATCGGTAAAGGCTATTCTGTTATCGAAACCAATAATATTGAAGCTTTTGTCACTTACAGAAACGAAGTTATAAGACTTGAAAAATTAATGGCTGAATTGCTCGAAAAGGCTTATTATGTTGATCCTGCCGATTATTCAGAGGTCAGCCTTTCAAATCTTGAAATTGCAAAGCTTAATTGCAGTATTGATATCAACTCTGCTGTTGTTACTTCTCTTGAGGAAATTCAATATGATTATTCACAGCTTTTATATGCGCTCAAGGATATGAAGAAATCCTCAGGTGAGGTTGATACAAGAGGAGCACTTAATATTACTGCAGGTAAGGTTATAGCTGCTGTTTTAGTAGGTTGTGTGCTTCTTGCAGGACAAATTTATGTATACAAAATGCGTAAAAAAACTAAGGAGAATAATATTTAATTTTGCATATTTAAGGAGGAATAGCAATGAAGGTAAAAGAAAAAACTACGTGGCTTGAAAGAGCAAAAACTCCCGAAGAGGTAGGTGTATCCTCTAAAGAGGTGCAGACCTTTGTTGACCATTGCATGGAGCTTGGTAAGGAGCTGCACTCGTTTATTGTAATCCGTCACGGTAAAATTGCCTGTGAGGCATACAGGGAGCCCTTTGGCCCTGAACACAAGCATATGATGTATTCTGTAAGTAAATCCTTTACTTCAACAGCTATAGGTTTTGCAGTTAATGAGGGTTATCTTACAGTAGATACAAGAGTTATCGATATTTTCCCCGAGCTTCGCAGTGATAAGCCTGACGAATATCTTGAAGAAATGACCGTTGAAGACCTTCTCACTATGAGAAGCGGTAAAGAGGTTAGTGTATTCCTTGACAGAACCAAGGATCATTGGCTTGAGGATATTATGGCTTCACGCTGGATTTCTGAGCCCGGCACAGAATTCCTTTATATAAGTGAAAATATGTATGTGCTTTGCGCAATGATTCATAAGCTTTGCGGTATGAGCGTTATGGAATATCTTAAGCCCCGTCTTTTCGAGCCTCTCGGTATTGAAGATCCCTTCTGGGAAACCTGTCCTAAAGGTGTTGAAGCAGGTGGCTGGGGAATGATGCTTAAAACAAGCGACCTTGCAAAATTTACATATTGCTATCAGCAGGGCGGTAAATTCAACGGTAAGCAGGTTATTCCTGAAGAATGGGTAAAGGAAGCTACACGCTACCATGCTGATACAGAAGCCGCTAACAATGAATCCGATTCAAAGGTCGGCTACGGTTATTGCTTCTGGAGAAATGCAGGCTATGAAAAAAGCTACCGTGCAGACGGTATGTTCTGTCAGTTCGGTATTGTGTTTGAAGACCTTGATGCCTGCTTTATCTCAACAGGCGGTGAAATAAATGAACAGGGTATGCGTGATGTAATCTGGGATCACTTCCCCAAGGCATTTCTTGAAGAAAACAAGGGTGAAACTGTTGAAATCAGTATTCCCGCTTACGAGTGCATTGAAGAAGCAAGCCGTTCTGCTCTTGAGCAGAGACTTGATGGTAAGAGAATGAAGCTTTCAAAGCCTATTGCTGTTAATGTTGCCGGTTATCCTACAAGCGTTGTTCCACTTCCTGCATTGTTTATGGAAAGCGACAAGGCAGGTAACATCAGTGACTTGAGCTTCAGATTCTATGATAAGCATTGCGTTATGACCTGGACTGAGGGTGATGAAATCAACAGTGTTGAGGTTGGCCTTGACGGTAAGTACCGTTGGGATGATATTGTTATCGGTAAGATTCCTTATCATACCTGTTCAGTCGGTTGCTGGAAGACAGACAGCATACTTGAAATTCATATCCGTTGTATTGAGGTTGTGTCAGAAAGAATACTTACATTTAAATTCAACGGTGATAATGTTGTATTAAGACCGTCATCAAATCCATCTATTGCCGTTATGGCCGAAACACTTAAGGAAACCGTTAAAAGTGTAATCAAGCAGCCGCTTATTCAGACCGCTGTTACAAAGGCTCTTCCTAAGATTGTGCCTCTTATTGATG
>JBGVGP010000268.1:0-31381 GCA_045121735.1 Acutalibacteraceae bacterium | reverse complement strand
CTCCATCTTTCTGTGACGCTTCTTGGGCTGGTAAGTTCTTTTCATTGCGTTAACCTCCTTTTAATAATAGATTTTGTAAAATTAAAACGGGACACATTGCTCAAGTAGTGTAAGTAGTAACGCAATATACGTCCGACGCTTTCAAAAAAATTACAGGCGATAACTCGCGGATAGTAATTATACATCAATGTATGTGCTTTTGTCAACATCTTTCAGGAAAAAAGTAGTCAGTAGTCAGGGCCGGGGGCCGGGGAGCACACTATAGGTGAAAACTAATGCGGAATTCGGAATTCGGAATTAACCCTCTCCGTCAGACCTTCGGCCTGCCACCTCTCCCAAAGGGAGAGGCAAGTACATCAAAGGTGCTGAAGATCTTAAGATTAAGATGCAGAAAGGCTTTTTCTGCCACGAAGCTGTATGAATATACTGCGAGTGGTAAAAAAGTCTTAGAAAAAAAACAAAACGGACTTTGTTTCCAAAGTCCGTTGATGTTTTTTCGTTCTGCGCTTAATATTAAAGCGTCAGCTTATGCAAGCTCTGCGAAGTACTTGATTGTACGTACCATCTGGCTTGTGTATGAGTTTTCGTTGTCGTACCAAGCAACAACCTGTACCTGATAGAGGCCGTCTTCGATCTTTGTTACCATTGTCTGAGTAGCATCGAAGAGTGAACCGTATCTGATACCAACGATGTCTGAAGAAACAAGTTCTTCTTCTGTGTAACCGAAGGAATCTGAAGCAGCAGCCTTCATAGCAGCGTTGATGCCTTCCTTAGTTACGTCGTCGCCCTTAACTACAGCAACAAGGATTGTTGTTGAGCCTGTGGGAGTGGGAACTCTCTGAGCTGAACCGATAAGCTTACCGTTGAGCTCGGGAATTACAAGGCCGATAGCCTTAGCAGCACCTGTTGAGTTGGGAACGATGTTTGCAGCAGCTGCACGTGCTCTTCTGAGGTCACCCTTTCTGTGAGGACCGTCGAGAACCATCTGATCACCAGTGTAAGCGTGAACAGTTGTCATGATACCGCTCTGGATAGCTGCATAGTCGTTGAGAGCCTTAGCCATAGGAGCAAGGCAGTTTGTTGTGCATGAAGCAGCTGAGATGATCTTGTCATCAGCTGTAAGTGTGTTTTCGTTAACTGAGTAAACGATTGTGGGAAGATCGTTACCTGCGGGAGCAGAAATAACTACCTTCTTTGCACCTGCTTCGATGTGAGCAGCTGCCTTATCCTTTGAGCAGAAGAAACCTGTGCATTCGAGAACTACGTCTACACCGATTTCGCCCCAGGGAAGCTCTGCGGGGTTGGGCTTAGCATAGATGATGATTTCCTTGCCGTCAACTGTGATTGAGTTTTCACCGGCTTCTACAGTGTGACCGTCATATCTGCCCTGTGCAGTGTCGTACTTAAGAAGGTGAGCAAGCATCTTGGGGCTTGTGAGGTCGTTGATAGCAACAACTTCATAACCTTCTGCGTCAAACATCTGACGGAATGCGAGACGGCCGATACGACCGAAACCGTTAATAGCAACTTTTACTGACATAATAATTTACCTCCAATATTTCATTGAATGATTATAATTAACCTTTACTATATTAACCGATTATGGGATTTTTTTCAACCTTTTTCAGAAGATTTTTTATCTTATTCAAAATATTTGACATTCTGACCAAAAACTTAAGCCTCAAAGGCGAAAAGGGTGGTATAGTTATATAGACACGGTAGTAAAATTGTGTTATAATGCATATCATAAAAAATATAAGCTTATGCCCTCAAAAACATAATAGGCTTATCTGACGAGGTGTTTACAATGAAAGAAATAAGCATAAAAGAGCTTAAGGAAAGTGCAGTTTCTCTTTTCGATGACAGATGGGCACTCATCACTGCAGGTAACAAGGAAAGCTGGAACACAATGACTGCCTCCTGGGGCGCATTGGGTGAGCTGTGGAACAAGGACGTATGCTTCTGCTTTATAAGACCGCAGAGATACACCTATGAATTCACCGAAAGAGAAGAGCTTTTCACCGTCAGCTTTTTCGCAGAAGAGTACAAAAAAGCGCTCACCTTCTGCGGAAGAAACAGCGGACGTGACGTTGACAAGGCAAAGGAAACCGGTCTTACCCCTGCCGAGGTAAAGGGCTCAATGAGCTTTGATCAGGCCGAAATTGTGCTTGTATGCAAAAAGCTTGCCTTTCAGGACATTACTCCCGACGGCTTTATCGACCCGTCAATTGACAAAAGCTGTTACCCGGCAAAGGATTATCACAGAATGTATATCGGCGAAATCGTAAGCTGCTTTGTTAAGTAAGCTTAAGCAGTGAGCATTAAGAAAAACGCACCGAAAATCGGTGCGTTTTTTGTTTGTTGCTGAAGTGAAAACCTAACAAATTAAACAAAATTTTCAAAAAAAAAGTATAATAAGAAAATGAGCAAAAATAACTTTATAGGAATTATTGTTTTGTCTGTCGGTATGCAAATACCTTCCCGGGCAAAGCTTTGCTTTGTACTAACTACTGACTACTGACTACTAAAAAAACGCACCGAAAATCGGTGCGTTTTTTTTGTTATGATAATTTTGCCAGCTTTTTAGCTACCTTTGAGGGTATTGTAACCTCTGTAATATAGCCCTCTGTTGTTTTGTACCAGAAGCTTATACCGCTTTTTGTACGTGCCCAGGCACTGTCATAAATTGCAGCACCGTAGCCGTCGGTATCCGCAGGAGTCTCATCGTAATAATACTCCTCGCCTTCGTTCCAGGGAAGAACTCTTTCACAATCGTAGCCTTTATAAATTCTGTAAAGAACCTCGGCTACAAGTGTATAATCCTTGCCGACTACACCGTCCTTTGAAACAAAGTCACCGCTTTGCTTGTCAATAGTGTAGCTTTCTATAGCTATATCGTAAAGCCTTGCTTCAGGCTCGGCCTCCTGTCCGGAGGTGTAATAGTAGCTTTCTTCCTGCTCGGAGGCTTCAGCACCGGGCTCAAGCTTATAAATTCTTTCAACAAAGGATATATTCTTTTCGTCCTCAAAAACGATGCTTGCCACTACATTTTCAATATAAGGAAGCTGCTTCTCGTCACCGCCTGCCCTCTTGAAGCTCTTATAATCAGCGTCAACAGACTCAATCTTCATCTTATAAACAGAAACAGCGTTTTCAAACATTGCATTTAAGTTCTTACAGCTGACACTGTCACCCTTGAGCACAGGGTATTCAATTACATATCTGCAATAAAGAATTCCGTCCTTGGTGTATCCCTCTATGACCTCTTTCTTTCTGCTGTAGGAATTCTCTTCGGCAGAAAGCTTTCCGTCGGAGCTTACAAAATCCTTTGAGCTTGTTCTTTCAAGCACAAAGCTTACTTTACCTGTTGTCTCATTCTCGTCCATTTCAAAAACGAGGTAACGGGTCTTGCTTTTCTTGATTTTGCCCTCATTTTCTACATAGAAATAAAATTCGGCATAATATCTACCGTCAAGGATTCTTCTTGTTTTTGTAACCTCTGCACCTACAAGCTTACCGTCAGCAGGCTTTGATGCAAAATAATAGTATCCCTCACAGTAATAACAGCTCTCGGTGCTTTCGCCGCGATAGGCTTCAAGGCCAAGACGGGAAAGAACTGCGTCAACCCTTTTCTCCGAAAGCTTATAGTAGGCATATTCACCGTTTTCGTCGGCAAATCTTTTTGCAGGGTCAGCCGTTGTCTGAAGCTTTTCAGAGGTGTTGTTCAATCTTGAATAAATATTACCCTTGTCGGCAGGATTTATTTTTTCAAGCATCTCTTCAACGGTGATGCTTTCGCTGTTGAATTCGTTTTTTGCTACAGAATAGCAATTTGCAAGAAGCTCCTCAAGCTCCTTTTCCTCTGCAGAGGTAAGAGCGACACCTGCAACAATCTTATCGGTAGAGGTGTCAACACTGAACAGCTCTGTTGATATGTTAAGACAAGCAGCCACACCGGCACACAAGCCTACAAAGCACATAACAGCCACTATAAGCGATATTGTACGCTTTTCCTGCTTAGTAATTCTTACAGGTCTGCGTCTTGCAGCTCTTGCACCGTTCTCTCTTGCGGCAGTAGGTCTTCTTACCGGTGCAGTTCTGTTTACCGCTTTCCTTTCCGGCACCTTTGCAGCCGGCTTTTCTTCTTGCTTTTCTGAAGCGTCATCACCGTCAGCTGCCTTCCCGTCATCAGATGAAGCCTCATCGGGCTCTGTCTCCTGCACGGCATCGGAGGATTCAACTAAGGAAGCCTCCTCTTCTGACTGCTCATTCTCTGTTACCTCACAGGGAGTCTCGGCTGATTTGTCTTCTTCGTCATCCTTTGCAAAGCCCTCAGTAAAGCTCTCTGTAACGGTCTCATTTTCCATTCCGCATTCGGGACACTGTGCTGCGCTGTCATCAAATTCAGCTGAACAATTTTTACAAATCATAGCTTTTTTCTCCTGATAAACAAATTAAATATAATTAAGGAGCTGCTTAATTTCGGTGATTTCTGCCATTGTGCCCTCGTTGCCGAGCCCCTTGCCGTAAAAATCACCGTAGTTCATTCTTATTGCCTTCATATCAGCGCCGAGTGCACCCTGAATATCGTTCACAGGATGGTCGCCGACAAAAAGAGCCTCTTCGTTTTTCACACCTGCTCTCTTGCAAGCCTCGTCAAAAATTCCTCTTGCAGGCTTGTAGATACCGATGTCGCCCGAAACAACAACTACATCAAACATATCTCTGATGCCTGCTGTGTCAAGCTTAATATTCTGAAGTGAGGAAACGCCGTTTGTAATACAGCCGAGAATGTAGCCTCTCTTCTTGATTTCCTCAAGCACCTCAAGCGCACCGTCAAGCATAACGATGTACTTGCCGAAGTCGTAATTGAAGCTGTCAAAAAGCTCCTGCATGGGAGGATGGTTTTCCCATTTCCAAAGCTCAATAATTTCAGGGAAATAAACCTCTCTGTCCTTATATCCGCCGTCAACATACTCCTCCATCTCGTCAAGCTTCTGAAGACGCTCGCCTTCGCTTATGTCAGGAAAATACTTTGCAAGGAAGGACTCACAGTAAAGTCTGTAAGCACCCTTTCTTGACTGAAGTGTGTCATCAAAATCGAAAAATATTGCTTTTAAATCTGATTTAGCCATTTTTACCAACCTCATTATATATACTTCTTGCCCTGATTATATCCCTTTCAATCTGCGCAGAAAGGCTTTCAAGGTCAGGAAATTTAATTTCGTCTCTTATGAATCTGACAAGACTTACCTCTACGTTTTTGCCGTAAAGGTCACCGTGAAAATCCAGTATACAGGTTTCGCTGCGCATTGAGGTCTCGTCAAGCGTAGGTCTCACACCTACATTGGTAACTGCGGGATAATACTTACCGTCAAGGCAAACCCTTGAAGCATACACCCCGTATCTTGGTATAATAAAATCCTCGGGGAAGAACTGGTTAATTGTGGGGAAGCCGAGAACTCTGCCGATGCCATCACCCTTTTCTACGGTAAAATCGTAGGAAAAGAGACTTCCGAGCATTGCGTTTGCCCTTTCAATTTCTCCCTTTGAAATAAAGTCTCTTATCGCTGTTGAGGAAACCACATCTCCGTCAAGAAGTACAGCCGCCTTTGCAAAGACCTTAACACCTCTTTTTTCAAGCTCCTGCCGAAGCGTTGCGGCATTACCCTTACCACCCTTGCCGTAATGGTAATCAAAGCCGCAGGTAACCACCCTTGCGTTAAGGCAGTCAATAAGTATTTTTTCAATAAACTCATCGGGTGAATAATTCATTGCCTCACGGAAATCGAAATCCACAACCGTAAAGCCCATGCTCTCAAGAAGAGCCCTCTTCTTTTTTTCACTTGTGAGCATCGGCGGAACATTACCCGATACAAGCTTTCTCGGATGAATATCAAAAAGCATCACAACGGGTACAAGCCCCTCTTTTTCTGCATAAAGCAGCGCAGTGTCAAGCACCGCACGGTGTCCGAGATGAATACCGTCAAAGTATCCGAGAGCAACAGCTGTACCCTGTTTTTTAATTTTTTCAGGTAAAACGAACATTCTGTGCCCCCTGCTTTTATAAATTAACAAAAACTCTTTTTACCTTAAGCTGACTTTTATCTTCGTCTATCTCACCGAGACCGAGAAAATCTCCGCCGTGAGAATAAACCTTATAGATACCCACATCGGGAGTCACCTTAAGTCTTTGTATGTCAAGCTCACCGCCGTTTGAAAAGCGTTTTGCCTGATTATCCGTTACAGTTATTTTTTTATATGGCAGAATGCTGTCCACGCTGTGAAGACAGTACTCCTGCTCACCCTTTTCGCAAAGCTGCTGAAGTGCCTCAAGGGTGATACAGTCGGCAATATCAACTCCGTTTGCCTTTGTTCGGCGAAGTGTTGTCATTACTGCACCGCAGCCGAGCTTTCTGCCTATATCGTCAATAAGAGTACGGATATAGGTTCCCTTTGAGCAGGAAACCTCAATTTCAAATTCATTTTCACCCTCATAGTCGGTAAGCTCAAGGGAATAAACCGTAATCTGACGCTTTTCCCTTTCAACCTCTATTCCCTGTCTTGCAAGGTCGTAAAGGCGTACGCCGTCCTTTTTGAGTGCCGAATACATAGGAGGCACCTGAAAAATCTCTCCCCTGAACACAGGCAGAATTTTTTCAATGTCCTCTCTTTTAACTTTTACTTCACTTTCGGTAAGCACCTGACCCGTTATATCAAGGGTATCGGTGGTTTTACCGAGAAGAAATCTTGCCCTGTAGGCCTTATCACTGTCGGGTATAAAGTCAATAAACCTTGTTGCGCCGCCTACTGCAACGGGCAATACACCTGTTGCCATAGGGTCAAGAGTGCCCGTGTGACCGACCTTTTTAGTGGAGAATATACGTCTTAATCTGCTCGCGGCAAAAAACGAGGTCATACCCTCCTGCTTGTCGAGAAAAACAAAGCCTGTCATACCTTTCACTCCTTTTATGCACCTTCGGTGCAAATGAATAATGAATGATGAATAATGAATAGTGAATAATTAAGGGTCTGCGACGCATTGTAATGCCCTCTGTCAGCCTGCGGCTGACATCTCCCACGGGAGAGTTTAATTCTGCATTATTCTGCACCGCAGGTGCTCCTCGGCCTTTGGCCCTTGGCCCTTACTACTTACTGCTTACTACTCACTACTTCCTCAAGCACATACTTAATCACTCTGCTCTTGGCCTCTTCCGGTGACGCCTTCATTTCACAGCCGGCTGCCCTTGCGTGACCGCCACCGCCGAAACGGGCACAGATAAGTGAAGCGTCGTAATTTTCACTCGTTCTTACGGAAACACCTGTCTTACCTTCGCCTTCTTCCTTTACGGTAAGACCGATTTCAACGCCCTCTATCTGTCTTGTAATGGGCTTGATAGCATCAAGGGCAGACTTGTCTGTCTGACATTCCTCAAGCATAGCCCTTGTAACAGTTATAACGGCAACCTTACCCCCGGCATAGCTTTCAAGTGATTCAAGGCACATTCTTTCAAGTCTGATGTTATTCATGCTTTTTGTTTCAAACATTTTAACATTGATTCTTGCGTGATCTGCGCCCTTTTCAATAAGCTCTGCAGCAATACGGTGAGTACGGGGAGTTACGTTTGAATATCTGAAGCAGCCCGTGTCTGTGCTTATGCCCGTATAAAGACAGGAGGCAATATCTGCGTTCATTTCTGCACCGAGGGCAACGATTACATTATAAAGTATTTCACAGGCTGATGCACTTTCGGGCTCACAGTAGGTCTTTTTTGCAAAAAGCCTTGATGTGCCGTGATGGTCAAGTGCAAGGTCAACCCTGTCACCGTAGCGCTCATTGAAATTCTCACCGAGAAGCTTTCTTTCCGCTACATCAACACTTACAATATAGTCCTCGAAGTCGCCCTCATTTTCAACGCCCTCATAAAGGTAGCTGAACTTTGCAGGAATATTGTCATCGCAGGCAAGTCTTGCTCTTTTACCCATTGCCTTTAAGGCTCTTAAAAGAGCAAAACCGCTTCCGAGTGTATCTCCGTCAGGATTTCTGTGACAGAGGATGAGTATACCGTCGGCATTTTTTAACTCATTTACCGCCTCGTTTAACTCAAGTCTCATCGCTTTCACCCTTACCTTCGAGCTTTTTGAACATGTTGAAGCCCTGCTCAATTGAGTCATCGGCAACAAACTTAAGCTCGGGAGTCTTTCTTAAATGAAGCCTTGAGCCTACCTCACGGCGGACAAAGCCTGTTGCGGCGGTAAGACCCTTAACCGCCTCCCTTGCTGACTCGATGCCCTTGAGGTCACTGACGTAAACCTTTGCATAGGATGCGTCAGAGCTTACCTCTACACGGACAACGGTGAGCATTTTGCCCATTACACGCGGGGCCTTGAGCTCGCGTATAACGGCAATTATTTCTCTGCGAATATCTTCGCTTACTCTGTTAATTCTGAAGCCTGCCATAATATTATATAGCCTTTCTTTTTATAATAAGCGATTCTTAAAGTAGCCAGTAGTCAGTAGCCAGCAGTCAGGGTAATTGCTTCGCAATAAAATAACAACCCTGAAAAAGAAACTTTCTTTTCAACTGACGACCAACTCACACCAATTTAAAATTGCACAATTCATAACTGCAAACTTTTAATCACATGCAAAAATCGTTTTACGATTTTTTCCTGACTACTAACTACTGACTACTGACTACTATTTTTCAAAAGTAAAGTCAGAAGCAGTACTCAGAATCAATCACGGTACTCTTCCATCATGAAGCACTCAAAGATATCGCCTTCCTTGATGTCGTTGAACTTTTCAAGACCGATACCGCATTCGAAGCCTGTCTGTACTTCCTTGACGTCGTCCTTGAAGCGACGAAGTGAGGAAATTGAGTCTTCTGTGATAACGATACCGTCACGTACAACACGGATGAGTGCGTTTCTCTGCACCTTACCCTCAAGCACGTATGAGCCGGCAATCTTACCTGCTGATGAAAGGTTCATAACTGTTCTTACCTCGATTCTGCCGAGTGCAAGCTCACGGAACTTGGGAGCAAGCATACCCTTCATAGCAGCCTCGATTTCTTCAAGACAATCGTAGATAACTCTGTACATTCTCATTTCAACACTGTCTCTTTCAGCAAGTGAAACAGCGTTTGTGTCAGGACGTACGTTGAAGCCTACGATGATAGCGTTTGAAATTGCAGCAAGCTGAACGTCGGATTCGTTGATAGCGCCAACACCGCCGTGGATAACGCTTACCTTTACTTCCTCGTTTGAAAGCTTTTCAAGGTTCTGTCTTACAGCCTCAACTGAGCCGTTAACGTCAGCCTTAACGATGATGTTAAGCTGCTTGAGCTCACCTTCCTTAAGTGAGGAGAAGAGGTTGTCGAGTGTAACCTTCTGCTGTGCGTTCCACTCTGCCTGCTTTGCCTCGTGCTTCTTCTTTTCAACAAGCTCTCTTGCAAGCTTTTCATCGGAAGCAACGTCGAAAATATCACCTGCATTAGGTGTAACGTCAAGACCTGTGATTTCTACGGGCACGGAGGGACCTGCCTGCTTGATTCTCTGGCCTCTTTCATTTGACATAACTCTTACACGGCCAACTGACTGACCTGCAACAATGATATCACCTGCGTTGAGTGTACCGTTCTGAACAAGAACTGTTGCGATAGGACCGCGGCCCTTATCGAGTCTTGCTTCAATAACAACACCCTTTGCTGCTCTGTTGGGGTTAGCCTTAAGCTCTGCCATTTCAGCAACAAGAAGAATTGATTCAAGAAGGTTGTCAATACCCATATGAGTTTTTGCTGAAACGGGAACACAGATTGCTTCACCGCCCCATTCCTCGGGAACAAGGCCGTGCTCTGTAAGCTGCTGCTTGATTCTGTCGGGGTTTGCGCCTTCCTTATCCATTTTGTTGATAGCAACAATAATCTGAACGCCTGCTGCCTTAGCGTGGTTGATAGCTTCAATTGTCTGAGGCATGATACCGTCATCGGCAGCAACAACAAGCACTGCGATATCGGTAGCCATAGCACCTCTTGCGCGCATTGATGTGAATGCGGCGTGACCGGGAGTATCAAGGAAGGTAATCTTCTGTCCGTCAACGTCAACTCTGTAAGCACCGATGTGCTGAGTGATACCGCCTGCCTCTGTTGCAGTTACGGATGCGTTACGGATAGCGTCAAGGATAGATGTCTTACCGTGGTCAACGTGACCCATTACGCATACAACGGGATCTCTGGGAAGAAGGTCCTCTTCAGCGTCCTGATGGTCGTCGATGATTCTTTCCTCGATAGAAACAACAACCTCTTTTTCAACCTTTGCGCCGAGCTCTGTTGCAACAATTTCAGCAGTATCAAAGTCGATAACCTGGTTAACTGTTGCCATTGTGCCCATCTTGAACATTTCCTTGATAACCTCTGCGGCGGTTCTTCTGAGCATTTCTGCAAGCTCACCTACAGTGATTTCATCGGGAATTTTGATTGTTAGGGTCTTCTTTGCTCTTTCAGCGGCAATTCTCTTAAGCTTTTCTGCCTCTGTCTCTCTCTTATTGGAGCGCATACCCTGCTTTCTGTACTGCTGTGACTTCTGCTTGAGCTTCTGCTTACCTGCGCCCATATCGTTGTCGCGTCTGCCGCCCTGTGAAGCCATTTCGTCATACTTTTCGTTGTACTTTTCAAGGTCAACGTTGCTGCTTCTTGTGTCAACGGTTCTCTTTTCACCCTTTGTTCTTGCCTGAAGCTTGTCGCTCTTTTCCTTTTTGGGCTGAGCGTTCTGCTGGGGCTGTACAGGCTTTGACTGCTGCTGGGGAGCAGGCTTCTTTTCTGCTTCCTTCTTTTCAGCCTTGGGAGCTTCCTTCTTAGCGGGAGCCTTCTTTTCAGCCTTGGGAGCCTCTTCCTTCTTTTCGACCTTTTCCTCTGCCTTTACGGGCTCTGCCTTGGGAGCCTCCTTTTCCGCCTTTGCCTTTTCACCTGCTGCAAAGTATGCATCAAAGGATTCTACCTCTGAAGCGAGTGTAAGGGTGTCGAAAATAATGTTAAGCTGCTTGTCGTCAAGAGCTGTGCTGTGCTTTTTGGGTTCATCTGAATATTTATCAAGTATAGCAATAATATCCTTACTGCTGACGCCGAAATCCTTTGCGACGTCGTGAATTTTGTACTTATCTCTTGGCATAGTGTCATTCCTTTCTGCCTTAATGTCAGCCTTACTGCTGATTTTCTTCGTATCGTTTTATAAGAGCCTTGGCAAAGCCCTCGTCGGTTACGGTAATTACCGCAGCCTTACTGCCTATTGCCTTTGAAAGCTCTGTAATATCATAGCTTACAATAATAACGGGGATATTCTTTTTTTCAAAGCTGCAGGCGTGTGCCATTTCCTTTTTGAGCCTGTCGGAGCCCTCAACGGAAATAATGCAAAGCTGCGCCTTGTTTTTTACTACGGATGAAACTGCGGCATCGTGTCCCAGGCAAAGGTTGCCCGACCTTCTTGCCATGCCTAAAAGGCTTAAAAATTTATCATTCATCACTTTCAATCTCCGCTGTCATTTTTTCAAATACCTCGTCGGGAATCTGACATTCAAATGCCCTTTGCAGACGCTTTGCCTTAACTGCCATAGCAAGGCATTCTGCCTTTTTACAGATATATGCGCCTCTGCCGGCTGCCTTGCCTGTTTTATCAAGGCTTATGATGTAGGTTTCCTTTCCGTCTTCTTCGCCTGTTTTTGTTTTTACAACTCTTACAAGCTCCTTTTTCGGAAACATTTCCCCGCAACCGAGACATTTTCTCATAGGTATTTTTTTTGTTGTCATTTTATTATCCTCTTAATCAATCGTTAGCCTGACTGAGGGGCTTAATGTCAATTTTCCAGCCTGTGAGCTTTGCTGCAAGGCGTACGTTCTGACCCTTGTTACCGATAGCAAGTGAAAGCTGACTGTCAGGAACAATTGCACGGCAGCTCTTTGAGCCGTCTTCTGCTACTGTAACTGTGAGCACCTCTGCGGGAGCAAGTGCTGCTGCGATGTACTTTTCAGGCTCGTCGCTGAAGCGTACGATATCAATCTTTTCACCGCAAAGGCAATCAACTATGTTGCTTACTCTCTGACCTCTGGGGCCGATGCAAGCGCCTACTGCATCAACGTTTTCGTCGTTGCTGTTAACTGCAATCTTTGTTCTTGAGCCTGCTTCTCTTGAAACGGAAACGATTTCAACTGTACCGTCGAAGATTTCGGGAACCTCCTGCTCGAAGAGTCTCTTTACAAGACCGGGGTGCTTTCTTGAAATTGTTGCATAGTTTGAGCCGCTTTCCTGGCTGATTGATGCAACGTAAACCTTGATAAGCTGACCGGGCTGAAGCTCTTCACCGGGAATCATATCTGACTTGTTGAGAATTGCGTTAGCTCTGCCGATTTCGATTGAAGCGTCACCTGTATCGGAGTAAACCATATTAACCTTTGCAGTAACGACCTCCTGATATCTGTTCTGGAATTCCTTTGCTGCAAGATCTCTTTCAGCCTCACGGATACCCTGACGGATAACGCTCTTTGCTGTCTGAGCAACAATTCTGCCGAACTTCTTAGGCTCAAGGGGAAGCTCAATGATGCCGCCAACCATAGCGTTGGGGTCATAGTTTCTTGCCTCAACAACAGTCATCTGTGCACCGGGCTCAAGAATCTCGTCAACAACCTCAATTTTAACGTATACTCTCATTGACTTCTCTTCGGGGTTGATTTCACAAACAACATTGTCCTTGTTGCCGTAGCTGTTCTTTGTAGCAGAAATAATAGCTGCTCTGATTTTGTCGTAGATGTACTCTGATGAGATGCCCTTTTCTGATTCAAGCATCTGCACTGCTTCGAAAAATTCTTTGTTCATTTTTTTGTCATTCACCTTTCTTTATATTAACTTGTCTTTATGCTTACATATCAAAATCGTCAAGCTTTATCCATGACGCTTCTTTTTTTGTAAAGGTTATTCCGCTTTCGTCGTCACATCTGAGTGTAACGCTTCCGTCGTCGTAGCTTTCAAGTATACCTGAAAACTCTCTTTTGCCCTCGACGGGTCTTATCATTTTAACTTTGATTTTTTCACCGAGGTTTGAGGTGAAATGCTCGTCTCTTACAAGCTCTCTTTCAATACCGGGTGAGCTTACCTCAAGGCAGTAAGCCTGTTCAATGGGGTCTGCCTCATCAAGAGGACCGTTGATTGCATGGGTCATGTCAACACAGTCATCAATACCTACACCGCCATCCTTGTCGATGAAGATACGAAGGTACCACTGTGAGCCTTCCTTAAGAAAACGCACGTCCCACAAGCGAAGACCAAGACCTTCTGCAATAGGCTCTGCGATTTCCCATACCGTTTTAACGGTATTTCCGCCCTTTGCCATAAAACCACTCCTTTTTAAAATATTCAATTGTACTTTGGGATTTTTCCCGTTTTTTGCAATAAAGAAGAGCGGGCCTTTTTCTGAAAAAGCCCACTCTACCATAGAGAACAGTTGTATTATAGCACCTTTGCAAGGATTTATCAATAGTTTTTCGAAAAAATCTCACAAGGAGCAATTTTATTTCAATCATGCTTCGATTCCGAATCCCGAGTTCCGAATCCCGAATTCCGCATTCCGAATTGTTCCGTGCGGTTGCAAATAAAAACGGACACGGCAAGCCGTGTCCCTACTGTTACGCTTAATTTTACTGTGGCGTAGCCGCACCTTACTACTCACTACTGCGAAGCTCTGCTTCGCCCTGACTACTGACCACTGGCTATTCACGGTACGCCACATAGGGCGTACCCTACTTATGATACCTTGTGCCCATTGAAATCTGTGAGGCGCGGTAAAGCTGCTCAAGCAGCATTATTCTGGCAAGCTGATGCGGAAAGGTCATTTTACTCATAGAAAGCTTGTAACGGCTTTTCATTTTAACCTCATCGGAAAGTCCGAAGGAGCCGCCTATAATAAACACAGCATTGCTCACACCCGAAAGTGCCAGATCATCAAGCTCACGGCTTAATTCCTCACTGCTTCTCTGCTTACCCTCAATGCACATAGCAAAAACGGCAGCACCCTTGGGTATTTTTTCAATTATCTTTTTCCCCTCTGTCTCAAGAGCCTTGTCAATTTCCTTTTGTGAGGGGTTATCCGAAAGCTTTTCGGGGGCAATTTCAGTTACGGTAAGTCTGCATATTGTCTGCATTCTTTTAAGGTATTCTGCCGAAGCGTCACGCAGATACTGCTCCTTTAACTTACCCACGCAAATTATATCAAGGTTAATCATACATTCACCTCAGAAACGGATTATTCCGTAATCGTTTTCTTTTTTATTCACCTGTAAAATACAGTCTCTGCCGTTAACCGCGCCTATTTCACTAAGAGCGGCAAGGCTTGTCTGAAGGGCAAGGTCGGGAAAGTTGTTTTCGTCACTTAAGTGACCGAGGAAAACTCTTGTTGCTCCCTTTTGCACAAGCTCCTTTACAAAATCGGCACACATCTCGTTAGAAAGGTGTCCCCTGTCGGAGAGGATTCGTCTTTTAAGATAGTAGGGATAAGAGCCGCTCTGGAGCATCCCTACGTCGTGATTTGACTCAAGCATCACAAGACTGCAGCCGGCAAAATTCCTTCTCATTTCATCGGTAACACAGCCTGTATCCGTTGCTATAGCCGCCTTTTGTCCGTCGGAGAAGGTCAGCTGAAAGCCGCAGCTTTCATTACTGTCGTGAGGAGTGCTGAAGGGCTTTATAAAAAGGTCACCTATTTCCACACCCTTTTCGTCAATAACCTCATAGGGAAACTTGGAGGTAACGTGACCGTTTGCTTCAAGAAAATCCATTGTGCCTGCCGAAGCGTAAACGGGTATGTTATATGTAGAGGCAAGTATTCTCATACCCTTGATGTGGTCGGCGTGCTCGTGGGTAATAAAAATTCCGCCGAGAGCCGCAGGGTCAATATCTCTTGCGATAAGAGCTTCCTTTATTCTTTTTGTGCTGACACCTGCATCTATAAGTATCCCCGTTTTAGCCGAGCCGATAAAGGTCGAGTTGCCCGACGAGGACGAAAAAAGTGAACAGAATCTCAATGTATGTACCTCCATAGTTAATGCGGAATCAAAAATCACATCCGCCACAGATATAATCGGAGTGAAGCGACCCTTAATTATTCATTATTCATTCTTCACTATTCATTCTTCATTAAAAATAGCTGCCGAATCCGGCAGCTATTTTGTTATCATCCTGCGCTTCCCACTTTTCCGCTTTCGGGAGTAATGGTTTTGCGATAGATATCTGCGCCCACATTCCTGAGCTTTTCAACATAATCCTCGTAGCCTCGGTCGATATAGATGATATCCTCTATTTCAGTTTTACCGCGTGCCATAAGACCTGCAATAATCATTGCCGCACCCGCACGAAGGTCATCTGCCCTTACGGGAGCACCCATAAGCTCGGGAACACCCTGGAACACTGCAATGGTACCGTCAACCTGAACGTTTGCGCCCATTCTTACAAGCTGCTCAATGTACTTGAAGCGATTGTCCCACACGCTTTCGGAAACAATGCTTGTGCCGTTTGCAACGGTGAGAAGCACTGCCATCTGAGGCTGCATATCTGTGGGGAAGCCGGGGTGAGGCATAGTCTTTACGTTACATCTTCTGAACTTACCGTCGGAAACAATACGTACTGCCTCATCATATTCGGTAACGCTTACACCGCATTCCTGAAGCTTTGCGGTAATTGATTCAAGGTGCTTGGGAATAACGTTCTTTATAAGCACGTCACCGCCTGTTGCGGCAGCGGCAACCATATAGGTGCCTGCCTCAATCTGGTCGGGAATTATTGAATAGGTACAGCCGTGAAGGTTCTGTACGCCGTGAATTTTGATAACGTCGGTGCCTGCGCCTCTTACGTCAGCGCCCATTGCGTTGAGGAAGTTTGCAAGATCTACAATATGAGGCTCCTTTGCGGCGTGCTCGATAATTGTAAGACCTCTTGCCTTTACGGCGGCAAGCATAATGTTGATTGTTGCACCTACGGAAACCTTATCCATATAAATGGAGCTGCCTGTAAGGTGGTCTGCCTTTGCATTTATCATTGCATTTTCAACAGTTACGTTTGCACCTAAAAGCTCAAAGCCTCTTATGTGAAGGTCAATAGGTCTCACGCCGAAGTTACAACCGCCGGGAAGTGCAACCTTTGCCCTTGAATATCTGCCTAAAAGAGCACCGATAAGATAATATGAAGCACGAAGCTGCTTTGTCATTTCATGAGGAATGATGTATGAATTAACGGTCTTTGTGTTAATTTCAACAGTGTGCTTATTTATAATTTTAACCTGAGCACCCATCTGGGTGAGGATTTTGAACATACAGGTAACGTCGCTGATGTTGGGTAGATTTTCAATTCTGCATACATCCTGGGCAAGTAAGGTTGCAGGAATAATTGCAACGGCAGCATTCTTTGCGCCGCTTATTTCTATCTCGCCCGACAGTCTGTTACCGCCGTGAATAACCAGCTTTTCCAAATCAGAATCTCCTCTTTCCTTTTTTATAAAGCAGAGTCAAGCTCTGCCGGGCCGAAATTGCCCGATATATGCAAGAACAGAACGGTACAAAAAACAATAAAACCGAGGTAAAAACTCCGTCTGTTCATTTATAAACGCTATAAACCTTATGTATTATAACACTATTCTTCCCAAAAGAAAAGACATTTCAGCCTTTTTTGTTCAATATACACTAAATATTTTTTACCACTTGTTATTTTTGGTGGTAAGTAAAAAAATTTTTATACCCTTTTGATAAAAGCGGCCTTAAAAAGCCCCTTAAATTCCGCGAGGCGCAAAAAAGAATGTTGAAAACCTGCGGCTTTTTTGTTATAATAGAAAAAGCAATCTCAGATAAGGAGAATAATTATGGATAACTTAAAAAAAGCCAGAGAAAATCAGGCAAAATCAATTATTAAAAATCTTGAAAAGCGCAACATGACACCCTACTACTGCGAAAGCAAGGATGCCTGCCGTGAAAAGGTGCTTGAAATTATAGGAAACGGCAAATCAGTCAGCTGGGGCGGTACTATGAGCTCAAAGGAATGCGGTATCCCCGAAGCACTCAAGGCAAACCCCGAGTGCACAGTTTTAGACAGAGCCGACTATCCTGCCGATAAGCTTAACGAGTTTTACAAGACAGCCTTCTTCTGCGATTATTTTATTATGGGCACAAACGCTATCACCCTTGACGGTGAGCTTGTCAACATCGACGGCTTCGGCAACCGCCTTGCAAGCCTCATCTTCGGACCCGAGCACGTAATCGTAATCGCAGGTATGAACAAGGTTGCAGCCGATGTGCCCGAGGCTCTTCACAGAGTAAGAAACATAGCCTCTCCCCCGAACACAGTAAGACTTAACAAGAACACACCCTGTGCCGTAGACGGCAGATGTCACGACTGCTACAGCCCCGACTGCATCTGTAATCAGGTTGTAATCACAAGAAGAAGCAGAGCAAAGGACAGAATCATTGTGATTCTTGTAAACGATAATCTCGGATTTTAATTTTTGAGGTGACATATGAAAGCACCACTTGCAGACAGAATAAGACCCCTTTCAATTGACGATATGGTAGGTCAGCAGCACCTTTTAGGTGAGGGCAAGGCTCTTCGTAACATAATTGAATCGGGCGAGCTTCCCAACCTTATATTCTACGGGCCCTCAGGCATAGGCAAAACAACCCTTGCCTCTATCATTGCCCGTAAAACAAACCGCAAGTTTCACAAATTGAACGGCACAAGTGCAGGCACAGCCGACATCCGTGCCATTGTAAACGAGCTTGATACTCTTGCTGCACCCAACGGAATACTGCTTTACCTTGATGAGATTCAGTACTTCAACAAAAAGCAGCAGCAGACTCTTCTTGACTATATCGAAAGAGGAGAAATCACCCTCATTGCATCTACAACGGAAAACCCCTATTTTTACATTCACGGAGCAATTTTAAGCCGAAGCACTGTTTTTGAATTCAAGAGCGTTACCCCGGAGGATATAATTCCTGCAATAAACAGGGCCTTCAACCTTCTTGAAAAGGAAAGAGGCGTTATAATAAACGCTGATGACAGAACAATGCTTCACATTGCACGCTCCTGCGGCGGCGACGTAAGAAAGGCAATGAACAGTGCCGAGCTTTGTGTTTTAAGCACTATGCCCGACGAAAAGGGAGAAATCAACATCACCTTTGAAACAGCGGACGAGCTTACACAGAAAAGCGCAATGAAATATGACCGAGAGGGCGACGAGCATTACGATATTCTTTCAGCCTTTCAGAAAAGCATGCGCGGCTCCGATGCCGACGCGGCACTCCACTACCTTGCAAGACTCCTTGAGGCAGGCGACCTTCCGAGTGCAACAAGACGTCTGCTTGTGTGTGCAAACGAAGACGTAGGTCTTGCCTACCCTATGATTATACCTATTGTCAAGGCGGCAGTTGATACTGCACTTATGGTAGGTCTTCCCGAAGCAAGAATTCCCCTTGCAAATGCCGTTGTGCTTGTTTGCAACAGTCCCAAATCAAACTCGGCATACCTTGCCTACGATATGGCTGCGGCAGACATAAAAGCAGGTAATTCAGGCCCTATCCCCCGTCAGCTTCAGAACAAGCACTTTGACGGTGAGGACAATCAGAACAAGGGTCAATTCTACAAGTATCCCCACGATTATCCCAACCACTGGACAGCACAGCAGTATCTTCCCGATAAGATAAAGAACAGAAAATATTATGTTCACGGTGAGAATAAGACCGAGCAGGCGGCGAAGGAGTATTGGGAGAAGATTAAGAAATAAGGGCCGAGGGCCAAGAGCCGAGAGCCAAGTAAAACGCAGTCAGGCACGCCTGACTGCGTTAAGATTTCCGACAAACAACAAAAATCAGGTGTTCTACCCAAAGGTAAAACACCTGATTTTTTTAATTTTTCACTTATTACTCAACCGCAACGTCATTTTGTTTCCTATGGTTAACATATGCACCTGCAAACAACGAAAATGAACTTATAAGGTAGTGTGCAACCGTCACAAGATTATAGACCACATCACCACCTGCAAAACTGCTTCCCAGCCTTAAACCGAAGCCTTCCAGCCACACGGCAGACGGATATTCCAGCAAGCGGATAACAGGAACACCCACCAGTCCTATACCATATAACACAGCAATCATAAGTAAGGGCAGCTCAACAATTGAAAATAAGCTGATATATTTTGCATAATACAGTTTACGACCTATGATATAGCCTACACATAACAAGATGCAGAAGTCACCTATCATCACAACACCTGCAAAATGAGTCAAAACATCCAGAATGAAATATCCCGAAAGAATGAAAATCGCACTCAACAAAAACAGCGTTAACAATGAACACAAAGTGTTCACAATACTATTTTTTAACATTAAAACCACCTCTGAAGCGTGCTGTTTTTATGCATAACCCCAAGCGTCAATTTCCCACGGACCGCCTTCTTCTCTTGCAAGCGTCCAGCTCCAGGTGTAAATGCTGTTATTGTTCCACGCTCCAAGACCCGTTAACGGACTGCGGAAAACGGAATCAAAAACAATACACTCCACATAATCTGCATCGGGGTTGAGCTCACGGCAATACTCAAGGTCTCCGTTGCCTGCATACTTTAAAGAAAACAGAACACAGCCGTCCATACTGTCAACCTTTTCAATAACAACCCTTGCCGCCGAATCTATATCCTCTTTGGAATATTCTGTGCAGTTATTATAATCAATCCTCACTCCGCCCGGGTTGCCGAAAATCCAGTTTGCTACACCTGCCATAGCAACACAAAGAACAGCTGCACAAATACCAATACAAATGATTTTTCTCATTCAATCACCCCGTATTATTATCGTATAAGGTATCGGTACGCCACGTAGGGCGTACCCTACTTCCCTAGCTTTACACTTGCTGTGAAAAGGTCACCGCTGATGCTTATTTCAAGCTCACCGCCCTGCACCTCACAAAGGCTCTGTGCGATTGAAAGACCGAGACCGTTGCCCTCTGTTGAGCGCGACTCGTCACCTCTTACAAAGCGCTCCTTGAGCTGGTCAGCCGTGATGTTAAGAGGCTGTTCGGAAATGTTTTTGAAGGTAACCGTACCGTAAGCGCCCTCATTTTCCACAGTAACATATACTCTTGTACCGAAAAGGGAATATTTTTCAACATTCACTATAAGATTTTCCATCACTCTGTAAAGGAGCTTTCCGTCAGCCTTTACAGTAACACTCTCTTCGGGAATTTCAGCAATAACATTAAGCTTTCTTCTGTCAAGTCCGTCGGTATGCTCACCTAAAAGCTGACTTACCATTTCGTTAAGGCTCACCTGAACAAAATCAACCTTTATATTGCCCGTTGATGCCTTTGAGGCTTCAACGAGGTCCTCAATAAGCTTTTTGAGTCTGTCACTCTTTTCACCTAAAACAGCAAGGTATTCCTTTGCATTATCGTCGGTGATATCGCATTTTTTCAAAAGCTCAACGTAGTTGATTATGCTTGTAAGAGGAGTCTTGAGGTCGTGAGACACGTTTGTTATAAGTTCCGTCTTTGTCTGCTCCTGTCTTACTGCCTCTTCAACAGCGGTTTTAAGTCCGTCGCGAAGGCTCATAACCTTTTCTGCGCTTTCACGAAGTGTTGACGGCAGAGCAAAAAGGCTTATATGCACATTATAGTTACCTGCCTTAATTTCATCAAGGGCAGAGAATATTTTTTCAAGACCGCCGATAAACCTTATTACCCACAAGAGCAAAAGCAGGTCAGCAGCAAGTGTAAGCATATAGATAAAGCAGGTATGGTTAGATACAACCTCTAATGTCCCCCAGAATATGAGAAGCACATTTACACCGGCAATAATGCCAAGTCTTATAAGTGTTCCCTTTTTAAACTCTCTTGTATAAAGAAGCTTTTCTTTTATAAAGGGCTTGATTTTTTCCTTGTAGCTGCTTCTGATTTTCTTGATTTTTCTCCAGAGCGCACCGAAGCACTTTATAACAAGCCAGCCGATAAATGTATTTTTAAGAAGTGTTTTTGCCTTTATCTGTCTTACGATGAACAATACAAGGTCAAGTACAACTGCAGCAAACAAAGCAGCAAGTATACTTAACAGCTTTGTAAACACCTCTCTGTCCTCACCTTCAAACTCATCTATAGTCCAGACACCGAGCATAAACACACCGAAGCCGAGAAGTCCGTCAAGCGCTATTCTTATCTCCGTAAAGATTCTGTCTGTTTTAGGAAGATGAACACTGTCACTTCCCCTTCTTCTTCCCGACCTTGCTATAAGATAGATAAAGCAGACAAGGAAAAGGACACCCATAAGACCTATTGTAAACAAAGCATCGGAAAGTATCTCCTTTGCTGTTTCAATCTGTAAACGGCTTGTTTTGAAAAGGTCGGTATCTGCATAATCGTCAGGATACATATCAACACCGAGCATACAGTACCACCCGTCATTTTCATCAACAAAGGGTGTTGAGCTGAAGACATCTATTTTATAGGTTGTCGGCTCTGCTGCAACAGGTGCAGTCACCTTTTCACCGTCTTCAATTACCTGTATCACTGTAGTTGTCTGAGCTTGTGCAGTTACAGCAGGCTGAACAGTTGTTGTATCGTATACCCCGTCATCCTCCATCCAGTAAGCACTGTAAGCGCCCTGCATATAATACTTTCCGTCGGGAAGGTACATTTCACCGTACTCTCTTTTCTGGCAGTAAAAGCCGAAGGAGGCAAACTTTTGCTCAATCTCCTTTACAGTGCTTTTACTGTCAAGACCCTTTATGTTGGTATAAACCTTGCCGGAAGAATCACGGATAAAATATTTACCCGAGGGATAATACTTCTTAAGCTCGTCTGCATATCTGTTATAGTGCTTTGCAAATTCCTCGGCAGAGCCGTACCTGTCACGGGCAAAAAGCTCATCTTCCGTAAGCTTATCTGTCAGCACCTCATCGTTTATTTTAAAGGCATAGTAGCCGGGCTTGTAGCTTTCAAGAACAATTTCATTTTCACCGTATTCATCGTTTTCAAGTATCTGATAATAATTATTCAGCCTGAATACACCGTCAGCACCAAGCTCCTGCGCCTTCTTTTTAAGCTTTTCATCCTTGGGGTATTTCACAACACCTGAAGCCTGATTATTACAAAGGCTGTGATAGCTGTAGGAATCAGAAAACAGATATTCGTCATCCTCATAAATATCTACGGTGTTACCGCTGTACTCACTTACCTCAAGCATGCCGAGTGGCTCAACAACGCCCTCATCAACAAGGGCAAGATAAAGTCTGAACTCATCAGCAATAACATGGCTTATTATGTTTTCCCTTGCCTTTTTGTAATAAGCCTCGTTGCTTGTACCGATACTGCTTTTCCATTGCTTATAGGCTGCTTCACTGCCGTCACCGTAGGAGCCTGTCATGGTGTCAACAACCCCTGAAAACCTGCTCATATGATATTTGAAGGTTTCCGTTTCCGTAAGCTCACGGTCTATCATAATAAGCTCATAAAGAGCATCCTCGTAGCTGTCGTCAATAATATCGCTGTCACTTGCCTTGTAAAGACTTGTCATAACCTGCGTTGTGCAATTCACCGTACAGCAGATGCACAGCATAAAGGCAACTATCTTCAAAATAAGCGTACTGTTAAATTTTTTCAATCTTGTATCCAATTCCCCACACCACCTTTATATACTTGGGATTCTTTGTGTCAAACTCAATTTTTTCACGGATTCGTCTGATGTGTACCGTTACGGTTTTTTCCGTTGAAAAAGCCTTTTCATTCCACACGCTTTCGTAAATCTGATTAGAGGAAAGTGTACGGCCCATATTGAGCATAAGGTATTCCATAATTTTATACTCCGTAGCAGTAAGACGAACATCCTCACCGTCAAGGGTAAGGCTTCTTGCATTTGTGTCAAGCACAAGGCCGCCCGTTACTATAACGTGACTTTTTTCTTCAACCCCGCCCAGTGAAACGTAGCGCCTTATCTGGCTTTTCACCCTTGCGCACAATTCAAGAGGATTAAAGGGCTTTGTAACATAATCGTCACCGCCGAAGGTAAGACCAGCAATTTTATCCGTATCCTCGCTTTTTGCAGAAAGAAAAATAAGAGGCACGTTACTCTTTTCACGGATTTTCAGCGTTGCGGAAATTCCGTCCATTTTCGGCATCATAATATCCATTACAATGCAGTGGATTTTTTCCCTTTGCATAATCTCCAGCGCCTCTGCCCCGTCATAGGCACAAAAGACGTTATAGGACTCTGCCTTCAGGTAAATTTCAATTGAACGGACAATGGCTTTATCGTCATCACAGACAAGCACGTTGTACATTTTAACCTCCTCCTTTCAGGGTACATCTTGATTATAAGGGGTAAAAATTAAAAGTGGTGACTATAATTATAACAGATTTATTACAAAATTCAAATTATCAATGCGAAGCATTGTATATTATCAAATCCGTAAGGAATTGCATATCATCAAAACGTAGTTTTGTATATCATCAAGCCGACTGTTTTTATACACACCTGAAGTGTGATGAGATACAAAAAGAGGCTGTATTTTTCACAGCCCCGTTATATTATTTCTGTTTTTCTTTTACGGTATTGAGCGATGCAATTAAAATTCGTTTTGTTTCCAAACAATCCCCGAGTAAAGAGTCAAACATTTTGTCATCAATATATTCCGCAAGATGTAGCAATTTTATCCAATATTCTGTTTCAGCAGTTTCCTTCAGAGCTACATGCATTTTGCTTATAAAATCTGCAGGACTCTGACCATAATTAGCTTCATTTATGTTTGCACCAATACTTGTGCCGCTGCGAATTATTTGTCCCGCTATAGTTAAACCTTTTTTGTTTTTTATTAAATAATCATGCAATTTAACAATTCTTGCCGCAAAAACTATCGATTTATCAATCAAAATATTCTCTTTCATACACGCACATCCTTTGAAGCATTATACCATGTATTTAAATTCAAGTCAAAATTATTCATTATTCATTAGCAAAGCGACTTCAATATTCATTATTCATTAAGAAAAGTCGCAACAAAACAAATGAATAATGAAAAATTAATAATTAAAAATGAATAATACAAAAAAAGAAAAAGTCACACTTTCGTGCGACTTTTCTTTTTTGGTGACCCGGACGGGAATCGAACCCGTGTTACCGCCGTGAAAGGGCGGTGTCTTAACCGCTTGACCACCGGGCCTTATATGTAAAAGAGGAAGGATCGCGTTTCCTACACTCTTTATTTTACCGAAAAATGGTAGCGGCAGTGGGACTTGAACCTACGACCTTTCGGGTATGAACCGAACGCTCTAGCCAACTAAGCTATGCCGCCACAAGTACGCCGCTCAACACAACGCTTGCATATTATATTATACAAAAAATGATTTGTCAATACCTTTTTACAATTTTTTTGAATTTTTTTCAAGTTTTTTAAAAGGCCCGAAAAATCACCTTAAGGCACCGAAAAAGGCCGTCAGAATCTCAGCACATTCCTTTTCCATAAAGCCGCCTATCACCTGTGGTCTGTTCATAAAATCCATTGCGCAAAGGTCACATACACCGCCCATTGCACCGCCCTTTTCGTCATAGGCACCGAACACAACTCGCTCTATTCTTGAGGCCATAATTGCACCCGTACACATAGGGCAGGGCTCAAGGGTAACATACAGCGTGCAGCCGTCAAGTCTCCATGAGCCGAGCTTTTCGCAGGCTTCATTTATCGCCTCTGTTTCTGCGTGAGAAAGAGCATTTTGCTTCAATTCTCTTTTATTATGCCCGTTAGCAATAATTTTACCCTCTTTTACAATTACTGCACCTACGGGCACCTCTCCGAGCAGGGCCGCCTTTTTTGCATTCTGTGCGGCAGCTCTCATAAATTCCTCTTTAATCATAACCGTTATCTGTCAGCTTCCTTTTTTTACATATTCAGCCGTAATATAAAGCATATAGGCTATAACTATAAGCATAGGCAGGTTGATGAAATACGCCTTTATTTTTTCACCTGTAGAAAGAAGACTGTCCCCCTTGAAAAGAGGACGCTTTCTTGTCCTTACAGAAAAATAAGCAAAGCTTACTGCACCGAGTAAAATAAGACCGTATAAAATAAGCACATACAAAGCTGTAAGCTCCTCATCGGTCATATAATCCCTGAGGTAGTATATTATAAGCGAAACGGAATTATTGAGCACATGGATAATTATGCCCGTCCATATTGTGCCTGTTTTGACCGAAAGGTAACCAAGAGCAAAGCCGGCCATAAGAGCAAAGGGCGCCTGCACCATATTGCCGTGAAGTATAGCAAACACAACCGAGGCTGTTGCTATGGCAAAGCCGTCACCGTAAAAGCGCAGATTACCCATTACAAAGCCTCTGAAGCAAAGCTCCTCTACAACGCCTGCCGTAATCGCAACACGGAAAAAGGTGAGAATTACACCGCTGACGCCGTCAGCCATAGGAATCTCAGGTGAGGTAAGCTCAACATCCATACTGCTGAAAAAAACAGAAATATAGCTGTTTATGATATTACCCGCCATACAAAAGCCCATACCGGCAAAAACAGCGGCAGGCATAAGCGAAAAGCGATGAGGCTTATCAATCATAAGCGGCTGATGTAAGCCCGAAGCATTTTTCATTTTTCTACCCATCAATGCAAAGGGCACAAGCATACCGAAAACAGCAATTATTATGTCAACAGCACTGCTGAAATAGGCGTCGGAAAAATACCTGTCAAAAAGGCCGAAAAGCTCAAGCGAAGCAACGGTCACATTCTGCAGAAGAATGCTCAAAAGTATAGCTGTTGCAGTATAAACGCCAAGCCTCCTGAGAGACCTTTTCTGTACACTCTTTTTCATATAAAAGGCAGGGTCATAATAAGCATCGCTATACTGAAAGGAATCAAAGCCGTTATTCATTACATCTGCTCCCCGGTGGTGTTATCTACTCTTTTTGCCGTTGTCTGATTACCCTCTACACCCTCGGTGCTGGAAGGCACAAACATAATCTTAAAGGTCATAAGCATAAGCTTCAGGTCCTCAAGAAGCGTCTGGTTTGCAACATACATAAGGTCCATCTGCACCTTATCATAGGGAGGTGTATTATATTTACCGTAAACCTGTGCATAGCCTGTAAGACCTGCCTTCACCTGAAGACGAAGAGCAAATTCAGGCATATCCTTTTCATACTGACTTGCAATTTCCGGTCTTTCGGGTCTGGGACCTACAAAGGACATATCGCCCTTTAATATATTGAAAAGCTGAGGAAGCTCATCAAGTCTTGTTTTTCTTATAAACTTACCTACAGGTGTTATTCTGCTGTCACCCTCACTTGCAAGACGGGCAACACCGTCCTTTTCAGCATTCTGAATCATGCTTCTGAACTTGATAAGCTTAAAGGTTTTACCGTTTGTGGTAAGTCTCACCTGCTTATAGAAGGCATCTCCGCCGTCATAGGCTCTTATGGCAATAGCTGTTGCCGCCATAACGGGTGAAGCAATAATAATAGCAATAAGAGAAAGAAGAATATCAAAAAATCTCTTTACTGCAATATAGATAAGACTCTGGTCACTTCTTCTGCAACGGTAAACAGGAACATTGAGAAGCTGAATTGTTCTGCCGCCTCGGATAATAGTGTCGGAAATTTTAGGCTTCACATAAGCCACCTTACCCTTGGCAATACAGTATTTAACAACCTCGTTACGGTAATCGGAGGGAACACCGCAAAGGAAAACCGCATCAACGCTCTTCATCATGGAGTAAAGCTCGTTAAGGGGAGTCTTGTCGCAGTCAACGGTCTCAAGCACGGTAAAGCGCTTAACCATTCTTTTGATACCCTCAAGTGACATATATGAATCCACATTACCGAAAACAACAACCGTCTTTTTAGGCTTGTGAATTTTGTAATAAATCATATCAGCCGCAATACACCATACAGCCGCAAAGGCTGCAAAGATTACAAACATAAGTATAAAGGGCCATATTGAAAGCAGCTTATAGCTCAGAAGTGAAAAAATAACATAAGCAAAGCCCTGCAGGAAGCCTATGGCAATCACCTGCGAAAAAATAAGGTCAATAACAGTAGACGTACCCACAAGGAAGCCGCCGTAAACCTTCACAAAGGTAGTATAAAAGGCAACAAAAATAGCGGCCATAAAGTAGTTACCGAGACAGTAGAAGGGTGTAGGAATAGAGGGGTTATAAAATTCAACCCAGCAATAATAAAGGCTGCCTGAAAAGGCTGCAATTATAAGCGCCTTAAAAACATAAAGTATCATTTTTTCCACAAGGTTGTGGGTTCTCATTTTCTTTCTGTCCATAATAAATTCCTCAAGCTTTATTTATATTCATATACTGTAACGTCATTTTAATTATTGTCTATAGACACAGTAATAATATCACATAAAACGCAATAAGTAAATACCGACAGAAAAAAAGCCACTGCCCGGGACACGCTCAGGCAGTGACATTATATTCAATCATGTAAAAATCAGTTTAAGCAATTTTTAATAAGTGAAGGTCCATACTTCATCAAGTGCGCCTTCAAATTCAGCCTTACCCTCACCGATAACTGTGATCTTTGCAGTGCCGTCACCTGACATAGGCATCTTGTTTACAAGCTTTGTAACCTTGCCCTGAGCATCAACAGTAACCTCAACGATTGATTCGGGGTAATGCATGTTTGAGTCAACAATTGTAACAATTGAGGGAAGCTCAATTGACATAAGGTCAAGGTAGCCGATTGCTACTGCGTTGTGAGTGGGCTTGGGACTTGCAGCAGTTGTGCTCTCTTCAACAAGGATAACTGTATAAACAGTGCTGTCACCCTGAACCTCAACTCTTGCATCTTTAACGCCGTCAGCAGTAAGTGCAAAATCCTTTGTTACATCGTTTGAGGGAGGAATTGCTTCCTTGATGGGCTTTGTTGTACCGTCGGGATAGGTTGCAATACCGTTTACAACGGTAATGATTTCGTCTGAGGGCTCACCTGCGATGTTCTTGATAATATCGTTAACAGTATTTTTTGCTGAGGGAATTGAAAGGTCTGTAAGAGTGATTGTTATAGTCTCCTTTTTGTTTGCAGTCATGTTCTGCTCACTCTTGACCTTGTTTACATATTCATTTACCTTAGCAACAATTTCTTCCTTGCTCATTGCAGAGGGAGATGCTGCAGGTGCTGATGAAGGAGCAGTAGTTGTGTTATCTGCAGCGGGAGCTGATGTGCCGGGAACAGCAGGTGCTACTGTTGAGGGCTGTGTTGTTGTAACGGGAGCTGCTGTTGTAGTAGGCTCTGTTGTTGTGGGAGCAGTTGTGCTTTCAGCAGTAGTTGTTGTGTTGTTTGTGCTTACTGCCTTTTTCTTTTCACGGATTGAACCGATTTCAATACCCATAACAAGAATCCATACTGCAAGAACCACGGCAATTATAGCTTTTACTTCTTTTTTCATTATTTATATCTCCTTCCGAAACCGAATATAAAAATATTCAATTTTATGTTCATTATATACTTAATATAACATACCCAAAAAATGCCGTTTTGTCAATAGAATTGAAAAAAATTTACATTCTTACAACACTGTACGACCTTTTTAGCAAATTAAAAACTCTATTATTGCTTTTAAAGCCTCTTTAGCGAAAACCACCGCAACAAAGCTTCTAACAAACTGCACAAAGTAAATCATTCCTTTTTAATCAATATGTTACATTTTAACAAATTCTATTGAATTTTACTTTTTATAGTGCTATTATGTTATATGTATAAAAATCTTTATTAAAGAGGTGTTGAAATGGCTGAGAAAAAAATCCTCGGTGACGATGTTGCCCTGTATCTTTTTCATCAGGGAAACAACATGAAGGCCTATGAATATATGGGCTGTCATAAAGTAGCAGGTGAAAAAAACCTCTACTCCTTCCGTGTGTGGGCGCCTAACGCAAAATCGGTCAGCGTAATCGGTGAATTTAACAGCTGGGACGAGAGCCGCGGTGTTATGACAAAAATCAACGACGCCGGTATGTGGGAATGCTATCTCACAAACGTAAAGGCCTTTGACGCTTACAAGTTCCTCGTTACTGCAGCCGACGGCAAAAAGACAGCCAAGGCTGACCCCTACGCCTTCCACAGTGAAACAAGACCCGGCACCGCCTCAAAATACTTTGAGCTTGACGGCTACAAGTGGGGCGACGCAAAATGGCAGAAGCACAAGGAAAGCATAAACGTATATTCATCACCTATGAATATTTACGAGGTACATGCAGGCTCCTGGAAAATGCACGACGACGGAAACCCCTACACCTACCGTGACCTTGCAGATGAGCTTGTGCCCTATGTAAAGGATATGGGCTACACCCACATTGAATTTATGCCCCTTTCGGAATACCCCTTTGACGGCTCCTGGGGCTATCAGGTAACAGGCTATTTTTCTGCTACCTCACGCTTCGGCACACCCCATGATTTTATGTATCTTGTTGATACCTGCCATAAAAACGGCATCTCCGTAATTCTCGACTGGGTACCCGCCCACTTCCCCAAGGACGAGCACGGTCTTCGTATGTTTGACGGCGAGGCCTGCTACGAATACAAGGAAGAGAAAAAGGGCGAGCACAAGGAATGGGGTACAATGGTATTCGACTTCGGCAGAAACGAGGTCATATCCTTCCTTACAAGCTCCGCAGCCTTCTGGCTTGACAAGTATCATATCGACGGTCTTCGTGTTGACGCTGTTGCTTCAATGCTCTACCTTGACTACGGCAGAGAAGACGGTCAGTGGATGGCAAACAAATACGGAGGCAACGAAAACCTTGAGGCTGTTGAATTCTTCCGCAAGTTAAACAGCGGCATCTTCCGTGAATTTAACAATCCCCTTATGATTGCAGAGGAAAGCACAGCGTGGCCCCTTGTTACAAAGCCTGCCGACATCGGCGGTCTCGGCTTCAACTTCAAGTGGAATATGGGCTGGATGAACGACGCGCTCAGATACTTCTCAATGGACGGTCTTTCAAGAAAGTTCAACCACAACCTGCTTACCTTCTCATTCTTCTATGCCTTCTCGGAAAACTTTATTCTCCCCATCTCACACGATGAGGTTGTTCACGGCAAATGCTCACTTATAGGCAAAATGCCCGGTGAATATGAGGATAAGTTCCGCGGCCTACGCTCCTTCCTTGGCTATATGATGGCCCACCCCGGTAAGAAGCTTACCTTTATGGGACAGGAGTTCGGCCAGTTCATCGAATGGAAATATGACAGCGGACTTGACTGGCTGCTTCTCGATTACGAAAAGCACCGTCAGCTTAAGGAATATGTAAAAAAGCTCAACCATATTTATCTTAAGTACCCTGCTATGTGGGAAATCGACTACAGCTGGGAAGGCTTCAAATGGCTTGTAAGTGACGATAACACCAACAGCGTTATTGCTTTTTCAAGAAGAGACAGCAAGGGTGACGAGCTTGTTGTTGTTGCAAACTTCACCCCCGTTATGAGAGAAAAATACTCCTTCGGTGTTGAAAGAGAGGGCATCTATGAGGTTATCCTCAATTCTGATGACACAGCCTTCGGCGGTGAGGGCAAGGGCACAAAAACAAAGGTTGCTTCAAAGAAAAAGGGAATGCACGGATTTGAAAACAGCATAACGCTCAATATCCCCGGTCTTTCCTTCCTTCTTCTGAAATACAAGGCAAAACCCACTGATAAAAAAAACAAGATTAAATAAATTTACAGGAGGAATTCTTATGTACAAGAAAACAGAATGTCTTGCTATGCTTCTTGCAGGCGGACAGGGTAGCAGACTTGGTATTCTTACCAAAAACATTGCAAAACCGGCAGTACCTTACGGCGGCAAATACCGTATCATCGACTTCCCTCTTTCAAACTGCATCAATTCAGGTATTGAAACTGTGGGTGTTCTTACACAGTATCAGCCCCTTGAGCTCAACGATTACATCGGTAACGGTCAGCCCTGGGACCTTGACCGTGCCTTCGGCGGCGTACACATTCTTTCTCCCTATCAGCAGATTAAGGGCACAGAATGGTATAAGGGTACCGCTAACGCCATTTATCAGAACATCAACTTCATCGACCGCTACAACCCCGAATATGTAGCAGTTCTTTCAGGCGACCACATCTATAAGATGGACTACAACAAGATGCTTCAGTTCCATAAGGAAAAGGATGCAGCCTGCACCATCGCAATGCTCGAGGTACCCTGGGAGGAGGCATCACGCTTCGGTCTTATGTTCGTAAACGACGACGGCTCAATCACAGACTTTGAAGAAAAGCCCAAGAACCCCAGAAGCAACAAGGCTTCAATGGGTGTTTACATATTCACATGGAGCAAGCTGCGTCAGTATCTTATCGACGACGAGG
>JBGVGP010000267.1:0-2431 GCA_045121735.1 Acutalibacteraceae bacterium | reverse complement strand
GAGGAAATAAACTACTGCGACTGGGACAGAGTTGCAAGAATGTTTGAAACAAACGTATTCTCACCTATTTATTCTTACCAGAAATATGTAGAATATCTCGGCGGCAGAAAAGGAATTTTTGCAATAACCGTTTCTGCTATAGGCACAATGGCAATGCCCGGCTTTACAATTTACAGCGCATCAAAGTTTGCTATGCACGGCTTCCAGGAGGGCATTCGTTTTGAAATACCCGATAATGTTCAGCTTACCTGCCTTTATCCCGTTGCTACAGATACAGGCTTCTTTGCTGCTGCAAATGAGCTTCCCTTCAAAAAGCCCTTCCCCGTACAGAAGCCTGACCATGTTGCAAAAAAGATGGTTGAAGGCATTGAAAAGGGTAAAAAGACTGTCAGTCCCTGCAAGCTCTTCGGTCTTTCAAAGGTGCTTATGAAATTCCTTCCTCCCGTTAAAACAGCTTACCTCTACCTTGAAAAGAGAAAGTTTGAGGAATTCAAGGCTACGGTTAAAGAAAAGGAAAAAGAAGGTGCAGTTAAATGAAATATGAAATGATGTCAAGCCCGATGAAAATCGGCTCATGCGAAATAAAAAACAGAATTGTTCTTCCTCCTATGCTTATGGGCTTCGGTCACTTTGACGGCAAGCCGACAGAAAAGCTTATGAACTACTATGAGGAGCGTGCCAAAGGCGGCTGCGGTCTTATTATGACAGAAATCACCCGTGTAAACGACCAGACAGGCTCTGCGGCCTTTGCTCAGCTTGCTGCAAGTCACGACTATCATATTGAGCCTCTGCGTGAGCTTGCACAGCGTGTTCAGCGTCACGGCGCAAAATTCTTTGTTCAGCTTCACCACCCCGGCAGACAGAATGTCGGTCTTCTCGTGGGCACTGTTCCCCTTAGCATTCAGCTTGAAAAGCTTACAAAGGGTGCTTACGGCAAGCTTCTTTACAAGCTTACCCCTGCAGTAGGTCCCCTTCTTCTTGACCACGATATTGTTCCCTCAAGCGTTGCTCCCTCAAAATGTGACCCTGCTTATTTTGCAGCCGGCAGAGTAAGAGCACTTCGCTACAAGGAAATCAAAAAACTTGAAAGACAGTTTATTGATGCCGCAGTAAGAGTTAAGAAGGCAGGCTGTGACGGCGTTGAGCTTCACTCTGCTCACGGCTATCTTCTTCAACAGTTTTTAAGCCCCGTTACAAACAAGCGTACCGACGAATACGGCGGTCCCCTTGAAAACAGAATGCGCTTTATCTTAAACATCCTCAAGGGCATTAAAACAGAATGCGGCAAGGACTTTCCCGTAGTTGTACGCCTTTCAGCTGATGAATGCTACCATTTTGTAGGCAAGGAGGGCAAGGGCTATACACTTGCCGAGGGCGTACAGATTGCAAAAATTCTTGAGGCAAACGGCGCCGATGCAATTGACGTTTCCTCAGCAGGCTACGACACCTTCAACTACTGGCTTGAGCCTGTTTCCTTTGAGCCCGGCTGGCGCAAATTTATGGCAAAAGCAATCAAGGATGCCGTTTCAATTCCCGTGCTTGCAGCAAACCTTATCCGCTCCCCCGAGCAGGCTGAGGCACAGCTTCAGGAGGGTACACAGGACTTTGTTTGCCTTGGCAGACCGCAGATTGCTGACCCCCATTGGGCAAACAAGGCGCTTTCGGGTGAAGGCACAATAAAGAGATGTATCTGCTGCCTTAACTGTATTGAATCGATGCAGAACAACGCTTACATAGGCTCACACGGTGAATGCTCCGTCAACCCCCTTGTCGGCCACGAAAACAAGCCCCTTGAAAAGAACGGCACAGGCAAAAAGGCAGCCGTCATCGGTGCAGGTCCTGCAGGACTTTGTGCAGCAGAGCTTCTTGCTGACCGTGGCTTTGAGGTAAGACTTTATGAAAAGAACGAAAGAGTCGGCGGACAGATTAACCTTGCAGCTGCACCACCCGAAAAGGCAAAGACAGACTGGTTCACACAGGATGCTATGGCAGCCTGCATTGAGAAGGGCGTAAAGATTTACACAGGTAAAAATATAAGCATTGACGAGCTTAAGGAATTTGCCCCCGATGAGATTATTCTTGCAACAGGCAGTAAGCCTGTAAAGCCCCGTTTTGACGGCGATTACAACCCTGACGAGGTTTACACCTTTGAGGATATACTCAGCGGCAAAATAAGCCTTGAAGGCAAAAATATAGCGCTTATCGGTTCGGGTATGACAGGACTTGAAACTGCCCACTACCTTACCGAAAGGGGCAACAGGGTAACCGTTATTGAAATGGCAAAGAAGCTTGCTCCCGGCACCTGGATGCAGCACGTTGACGACATTATGCCCAAGCTTGAAAAGGCAGGAACAGTTTTCTATACCGGTGAAAAGCTTAAGGAAATCCGTGAGGGCTACGTTGTAACAGAAAACGTTAAAACCAAGGAATT
>JBGVGP010000266.1:0-1840 GCA_045121735.1 Acutalibacteraceae bacterium | reverse complement strand
TGCTTGTCACACTTCCTTCAGGATTGCCTTCCCTGAACTCAAAAGGCTTGTCAGTCTTGCTCCCGACAAAGTCAATTACAGCATGTGCCAAGTCAAACACAGCTCTAGGAATCCTGTAGGAAACCGAAAGATTTTCAGTTTTATGTTTCTTTGAAAGCTCTATAAGATAGTCAGGTCTGCCTCCAGAATAAGTGAATATAGCCTGATTCTCGTCACCTACAGCAATTATCCTTTTTGCTCTGCTGAAAGCTTTTTCTACTACCTTCCACTGAAGAAGCGTCAAATCCTGACACTCATCAATAAAGCCTACGCTTATAGGAAGGGGCTCTCCGTACTTGATGTATTTTACAAGACAGTCAAAATAATCTACCTTGTTGTGCTCTGCCTTGTACTCCTCATAGTCCCTTACAATCTGATTGTAATATCCTACTTCTATGTCAGCTTCAGCAATCTGAAAGCTCTGAAGTGCGTCCGAACGTTCCAGATCATAATACTCAAGGTACATAGAATCTTTTGTGGGCATCGCATTGCTGTCGCTTACTTCACATCTGTTTACATTGTAACCATACTTACTGTTAAACTCACGCTGGTCTATACGTCCGAACATCTGGTCAGCCTTAAGGTTAAGCGCATGAAAAGTAAGCGAGTGAAGCGTCCTGAAATAAGGCAAGTCAGAAGGCTCATATCTTAATTTAGAGCATACCCTGTGAAGCCCTTCCTCAGCTCCCTTTCTTGTAAAGGTAACAAAAGAGACTTCTTCAGGACGGCGCACTTCAAGTTCCTTAGACACTTCTTCTATAAGTCTGCGTGTCTTTCCTGAGCCTGCCTGAGCAAGAATTACAAGTACATCTTTCCCCTCAAACATCAGTCCTCCCCAAGAAGCCCTCTAAAATCCTTCTTGAACAGATATCTCATGCAGATTTTAAGTCTCTGAAAGAAAGTCTTTTTCCTTGCTGTTTCACACATAAAATCAAGAATCTGCAAGGCTATAAGTGATTTTGCCCTGTCTGTCTGAAAGGATATTTCCTTACGCACCTGCCTACTCTGTTTACCGCTCATTCTTATACTCCTTCAATTTTCCTACTCGGTCAACGTCCTTAAGAAAATCTTTCCCGAAACGCTGCCTCATATTATATATCATAATTCTTCTGCTGTTATCCTTGCTCCCCTTAAGAAGCCACTTTGCAAGATAGCATCTCTCTCCAGAAGACAGGTAAATCCTATCTCCGCTGTAAATAAATATACCCTTGACAAAATCAAAGCAGTATTGTCCGCAGTCGAATATTCCTGACGGGCACTGCCTTATAATTTCCTTGAGCTCCCCGTTCGTGCTTCCTTTAGGGTGTTCTGCTTCAACATTCTCAAGGAAAAATGAAGCCTTTATCTCCCTTTCATCATCATAACGGTATATGAACCGCCTTATTCCCTTCTTCATAAAGCCGAAAGGCTCTTCATCAGGCTTAAGTATAACTGTCACACTTCTATAGTATTCAGGGTTTATATTTGCAAGATACTTAGAGCCGGCAAGAACCATACTTTCGGTTATACGGTAGTTCTTATTCCATACAGATTCTACAGTAAGGCTTACTCTCATTGCGTCCGCGCATTTACGTACAACCCTCTCGTAGCTCTCCACTTCAGTAAGAAGCAGGGCAGATTCAGCTTTATACATCAGAACAGATCCTCCGCTTCCTTAAGGTCTTTATCAGTGTATTTCTTCTCTACAGAAGTTTCTTCTACACTCATATTGTTCACTTCACTTACGCTTCCGAAAGAAATACGGTTTTTATCGCCTTGCTCGATTTCAACTGCGCCTTCATAAGCTTCATTAATATCCTTA
>JBGVGP010000265.1:0-6608 GCA_045121735.1 Acutalibacteraceae bacterium | reverse complement strand
TAAGCTGAGGGAAGATAAGAAACGGAATGTCACTGTCAGAGCCTGCATTCCAGCCTAAAAGCGCAAAATAATTGCAGTTGAAAATCGGATCCCAACGGTCAAAGCTTTTAAGCTTTTTTGTAACCGCTGCAAGCTCTTTTTCGGTAAGGTCAGTTGAAATTCCGATAAGCTGACTGTAGTGTCTGAGCTCTGTTTCAAGGTTGTAATAAACACCTGCACCGTTCGGTCCCTCTGTACCGAAGCAGCCTACTGAAACATCACCGTGACCCTCAAGCTTATACTTACCTACAGTTATTGTTTTATCTGTAAGGCTTTCAAAATAAAGAAAAATATGACCTACACCTGATTTATTGCTTTTTTCGGCGCATATCCACATTCTTGCAACGTCACTGTCATCTGCTGCAGATACGCTGAAGGAAACAGCTGTAAAAATCATAAGCACTGCAAGCAGAACCGATAAAATTTTCTTCATAATAAACCCTCCTTTTCTTTTTTCTTTATTAACAATAAATCACACAAATTAAAAATATTATACTTTTTTATAAACAAACATTTAACTGTGCTTTTTTCTTCTTACAAAAAGATACCACGCAGGAAGAAGATACAAATAACAGGCTGCAAAAAGGCTTGCCGTTGGCGCTCCTGCCGAGGTAAGAGGCACTGCACCTGCAATAGACCAGGGAATAAGGGGCGCTATAACAACAACCGAATTTTCAAGGTCAATCGCAAACTGCTCCTTGTTGCTTTCAAGCTTACCGCAAAGGCTGTCTGAAAGAATAATTGCAAGGGTCTGATTACAGGAAATCATCGAAGTGAAAATTGAAACAAAAACAGTAACGGCAAAGGAGCCTGTTTTTTCTGCAACTGCTTCAAGCCTTGAAATAAGGCTTGTGAGCATACCCGTTGCGTTGAATATACCCGAATAAGCCGAGGAAATGCAAACTATAAGCACAACCCTTATCATCGAGGTGAGACCACCACCGTCAAGCATTGAAGAAAGCTCGGGAAGAGTTGACCTGTAGCCTGTTACCGTAAAGGTAAGAAGCTCGGTTATCTCCGTCTTCTGCACAAAAAGGCTTACAAGGATTGCAGAAATAATGCTGCAAAGCATTGAATATCTTGTTTTTACCTTAAAAAGAGCAAGCACAAGAATAACCGCCGCAGGAATAAGCGCAAGAGGTGTTATGTTTACCTCCCTTGCAAAAAGCGAAGCGATATCCGTTTTGCTTTCGCCCGTTTCAATAAACAGACCTGCCACGATATAAATAAGGCTTGTTATTACAAAGGGTACTACTGCTGTTTTAAGCATACGCTTTATGTTTTCATAAATGCTTGTGCCCGTAAGCTCACTTACTAAAAGTGCGCTTGTTGAAACGGGAGAGCATCGGTCGCCGAAAAGCACACCCGAAAGCATTGCACCGCCCGAAAGTATGGGGTCTGCACCCATTGCCGCACCCATAGTAAAGCATATTACACCTATTGTTGCTGCCGAGCCGAAGGAGGTGCCTATAAGAAAGGACACCAGACAGCAAAGAATAAAGGTCATAAATATAAATGACTTCGGGTTGATTAAATCAACAGTATATGCAATTATCGTGGGAATTGTGCCGCAGTCACGCCACAAGGCAGTAAGCACACCCACAAGGCAGAAAACAATAAGAATATTTTTTGAGGTTTTTGCACCGTCAACAATCATTTTTGCAATTGCCTTAAGGCTGTTACCCTTAAGCTTTGCGTACACAGAAAAAAGAGCAAGGCCGATAAGAAGCGCAAGCACTATCGAAAGGTCAAGCGCAATAAAAACCGTAAGCACTACGGTAAAAGCAATAAGAAAAAGGGTTTCCATAAATATATATCCTTAAATAACCATAACAAGAGTACCTATACCGATTAAAATACAACCGATAACCGATTTGACCGTAAACTGCTCATGCAGAAAAACAAAAGCAAGCACAAGAGTAATTACAACACTCAGCTTATCAATAGGCACAACCTTTGAAGCGTCGCCTATCTGCAGTGCTCTGTAATAGCAAAGCCATGAGGCACCTGTTGCAAGGCCGGAGAGAATAAGGAAAATCCAGCTTTTTTTGCTGATTTCGGTAATACCACTCTGGGTGTTTGTAAGAAAAACCATACCCCAGGACATAACCACAACAACCACTGTTCTTATAGCTGTTGCAAGGTTTGAGTTTACGCCCTCAATACCCACCTTTGCAAGAATTGATGTAAGCGCAGCAAACACTGCGGAAAGTAAAGCAAATATAAACCACATAAAAAAACAACTCCTCATATAACGGATTTGACAAATTATACCATTATATGAGAAGTTTTGCAATTATAAATTATTAATCGTGATTTTTATTTTGCACCCTTTTTCTTTTTGAAAAACAGAGCAAAAGCAACACAGATTACTATACCTATAATAAATGGCACTGCATAAATAAAAGAAGTTGAAGCAGGCGCACTGAATCCCTGATGCTCTATACCGCAGAGCATAGAGGTGTAATTTGACGCCACAACAATGCACATAAGATGTGAGAGGATGAGGGCTATAACTGTAAAAATCAAGGGCAATCTTTTCATGTTATACACTCCTTTTGTTTTGCTTGTTTGATTATAGCACTGTACAAATGCTTTTTGCAACCGTCAGTTGCTAAATTTCAAAGCTTGCTTGGTAGATTTTTTTGCATCCTTCTGCTAAAATAAAAGCAGAAAGGAGAGGTGTTATGAGTTCAATAGGCGAAAGAATCTACGAGCTTCGCAAGCAAAACAATATGTCGCAAGGCGACCTTGCCGATGAGCTTGATGTATCAAGACAAACTATATCTAAATGGGAAAATGATTCAAGCGTTCCTGAAACAGACAAAATCATCAGGTTGTGCGAAATTTTTTCAATAAGCACCGACTATATTTTAAGAGGTATCGATGCTTCAGTTCAAGAAGAAAAATCAGAAACTATAATTAAAGAAAAAACAATTATAGTTGAAAAAGCAACGGACATAAGAACAATTTTTTCTACAGGTCTTTTTATAAATGCAATGTTCTTTCTTTTTCTTAATCCGAAGCAATTCTACATCTCGCTTTTATTCGGAATGGTAGCGGCAATACTGCTTTTGTGCAAAAAACATCCCGTTTATTTTTCATTGTGGCTGGTATACATTTACACAAATGTATTTTGCTCGCTCACAACCGCAGGCGGTATAGACTTAGTTTTTGACAAAGCCGCTTACGCTTCCGAATATACCCCTCTGCTTGCAGTTTCATTTTTATTGTGGATAGCCCTGTTTGCACTCATCGCTTGGGGTATCCGCATACTTAAAAACAAAAGAAAAGGAGAATAATTATAATGAAAACACTCAAAGTTATGCTTATCTCTATTCTGTGTGCTCTTACCTTTTTTTCAACATTTACTGCAGTTTTCGCGGTAAATACTAACAGCGATAATTACAAATTTCTGACTGAAAACGGTTACGACGAAGATTTTTTGAACAACCTGACTGATTCAATGATAAACAAAATGGCAAAAAAAATAAAAGAAGTAAGCGACCCCAACTATATGGGTGACTATGAGTATCTGCTATCTGCAGGTATTCCGGAAAGCTTTTTGAAAGGACTTGCCGAAACATCACTCAACATAATCAGAGATTATATAAGTGACGGCAACATTTCAAGCATTGACTGCAACACCAACAAAGCCGCAAGCAGTGACGCATTTATAAAAAAACTTTCAATTCAGCTCACAGACGAAAGCAACGCTTCCGTCGTCGGTGAAATAGTTTGCATTTATTGGGAACACGAAATTAACAAGCCGATTTTAAGAGACGAGGATTTTGTTGAAGTCGGCTGGAACGGTGATGTTTTCTGTTATGACGCAGACACATTTTATGCCGAGGATTACCGCAGAAACACTACCGAGGAAACATGGAAGGTTTCAAAAAGCTATAAAGCACTTGCGACTATCTCTTTTGACAGAATAGGTCATTGGACAGAGCTGTACACAACAAAAAAGCAGGTAGGTGGCTTTATGATTTTTAAGCTTTCACCTACACACCCTATTGATAGCACCCTCGACTACGACAGAAGTATAAGTGTTGATTATTCCTACGCAGCAGAAACAAAAGATTATTCAACTGTCATATTATGCACCGTATTTATACTGCTGATTTTAACAGCACTGACAATAATTACGAGGATAAGAAAGAAGAACAGAAAATAATAGCTGAAAAGGGGCGGCAGTTTGCCGCCTTTTTTATTATCCCACAAAAGGCTTAAAAGAAGTGTGCACAATGGCGTTTTCTTCGACCGAAGGCGTATGAATGTACTCCAAGAAAAAACGTCAAGCGCCCAAAAGAAAAAGAGCAGACCCGAAGGTCTGCTCATCATTTTATTTAAGCTGTAAACTGACCGTTACATCAGCGCGTCTGTGTGCTCTTATCTTAAGTCTTATTCAGCGTCAGGAGCGTAAAGATCCTTGAGCTTAAGAAGATGTGCGTATCTTGCCTTGGCAACTGCTTCACTCTTCTGGAAGAGTGCGTCAGCTCTTTCGGGGAATTCACGCATAAGTCTTGTGTAACGTGCTTCATTCTTGATGAATGCCTGATATTCAGCATTGGGCTCCTTGCTGTCAAGGGTGAAGGGATTCTTACCCTCTGCCTTGAGAGCAGGATTGAAGCGGAAGAGATTCCAGTAGCCGCATTCAACAGCCTTCTTCATTTCAGCCTGGCAGTTAACCATACCACCCTTGATTGAGTGCATTTCACAGGGTGAGTAGCCGATGATGAGTGAGGGACCGTCATATGCTTCAGCCTCCTGAATTGCCTTGAGGGTCTGGTTCATGTTAGCACCCATAGCAATCTGTGCAACGTAAACGTATCCGTAGCTCATAGCGATTTCAGCAAGGCTCTTCTTATTGATGTCCTTACCTGCTGCTGCGAACTGTGCAACCTGACCGATGTTTGAAGCCTTTGAAGCCTGACCGCCGGTGTTGGAGTAAACCTCGGTATCGAATACCATTACGTTTACGTTCTTACCTGAAGCAAGAACGTGGTCAAGACCGCCGTAGCCGATATCGTATGCCCAGCCGTCACCGCCGAAGATCCATACTGATTTCTTTGAAAGGTATTCCTTATTGTCAAGAACGTCCTTGCAAAGGTCGCATGTTGCACCTGCTGCTTCAATAGCTGCTGCAAGAGCCTTTGATGCCTTTGCGTTCTTTTCACCGTCATCGAGGGTTGCAAGGTATTCTTCACCTGCAGCCTTTACCTCTGCCTTACATTCGTCAGAAGCAACCATAGCCTTAACATCGTCGATAAGTCTTGAACGGATAGCGTCCTGACCGTAGTACATACCGAGACCGTGCTCAGCGTTATCCTCGAAGAGTGAGTTTGCCCATGCAGGACCGTGACCGTCCTTGTTAACGGTGTAGGGTGATGTAGCTGCGGGGCCGCCCCAGATTGATGAACAGCCTGTAGCGTTGGAGATGTACATTCTGTCACCGAAGAGCTGTGTGATAAGACGTGCATATGAGGTTTCAGCACAGCCTGCGCATGAGCCTGAGAACTCAAGGAGAGGCTTCTTGTACTGGCTGGAAACAACGTTGAGAACCTTTGTTGTTTCTTCCTTTTCTATTACGTTAGCTACGCAGTAATCGAATACCTCCTGCTGTGCAAGCTGTGATTCCTTGGAAACCATCTTGAGTGACTTTGTGGGACATACGCCGATACATACGCCGCAACCCATACAGTCCATAGGTGAAACAGCAAGAGTGTAGGTGTAGTTTGTTTTAACAACGGGCTTGTCTGCCTTCTTCATCTGTGCGGGAGCAGCAGCAACCTCTTCCTCGCTCATAGCGAAGGGACGGATTGTAGCGTGAGGACAAACGTAAGCGCACTGGTTGCATTTTGCACATGTTGTGGGATCCCATTCGGGAACGAGAACAGCAACGCCTCTCTTTTCGTGAGCTGATGCGCCGTGCTCGAAGGTACCGTCAGCGTGATCAACGAAGGCTGAAACGGGAAGTGATGAGCCTTCCATAAGACCAACGGGCTTAAGGATAGTATCAACCATCTTAACAAGCTTTGCTGCACCCACTGAAGCTGCAGCTGCTGCACCGTCTTCTGCATCTGCCCATGCTGCGGGAACCTCAACCTTATGGAATGCGGTTGCACCTGCATCGATAGCATTGTGGTTAGCGTCAACAACATCCTGACCCTTCTTGAGGTAGGACTTTGTTGCAGCGTCCTTCATGTACTGAATTGCTTCGTCTGAAGGCATAACGTTTGCAAGAGCAAAGAAAGCGGACTGGAGAATTGTGTTTGTTCTCTTGCCCATACCAACCTTAACAGCAAGGTCAATAGCGTTAACTGTGTAAAGCTGAACGTTGTTCTTTGCGATATATCTCTTTGCCTCTGCATTGAGATGTGCATCAAGCTCTTCGTCTGACCACTGACAGTTGATAAGGAATACACCGCCGGGCTTAACGTCGTTAACCATCTTGAAGCCCTTATCAATGTATGAGGGGTTGTGACAAGCAACAAAGTCAGCCTTGTTGATGTAGTAGGGGCTCTTGATGGGCTTGTCACCGAAACGAAGGTGAGAAATTGTGATAC